>DQGF01000519.1:0-251 GCA_003525045.1 Pseudomonas sp.
AAAGCGTCCACACAGACCCTCTCAACCAGACAACAAAAACAATCGGACACCCAAGGGAAGTTCGCCTGGAGAACCACCATGAGCCTTAATGTACTGGATGCGGGCGCGAGCCCGTCCGTTAGCCACGACGAAGAAAAAGCCCTGGTCAGCAAAGTCGCCTGGCGCCTGATGCCGTTGATCATGGTCTGCTACCTGTTCGCATTTTTCGACCGCATCAACATCAGCTTCGCCAAGTTCCAGCTGCAGACCGA
>DQGF01000519.1:601-723 GCA_003525045.1 Pseudomonas sp.
GCCGGGTTGTTCGTGGTTGGCTACGTGATCTTCGAAGTGCCGAGCAACATGATGCTGTACAAGGTCGGCGCCCGCCGCTGGATCGCCCGGATCATGATGTCCTGGGGCCTGGCCACCGCGGC
>DQGF01000519.1:1020-15036 GCA_003525045.1 Pseudomonas sp.
TCCTGGGGCCTGGCCACCGCGGCCATGGTTTTCGTCAACAGCGAATGGCAGTTCTACGCACTGCGCTTTGTGATCGGCGCGATGGAGGCCGGTTTTGCGCCAGGCGTGCTGTATTACCTGACGCTCTGGTTCCCGCAGCACTATCGCGGTCGTATCACTTCCATGCTGTTCCTGTCGTCGGCATTTGCCGGTCTGGTCGGCGCACCGTTCTCCGGGCTGGTGCTGCAACACCTCGACGGCTTTATGGATATGCGCGGCTGGCACTGGCTGTTTCTACTCGGTGGCGTGCCTTGCATCGGCCTCGGTTTGTTGGTGCTGACGTTGCTCAAGGACCGCATCGAGGATGCACATTGGCTGACATCGTCGGAGAAGACTTTACTGGCCAGCCGCATCGCGCACCATGAACCGCACAAGAGTGGCGGCTCGTTGCTCGCCGCACTGCGAATCCCGGGTTTCCTGACCCTTGGTCTGATCTACTTCCTGATTCAGGTCGCGTCCTACGGTTTGAATTTCTGGGCACCGCAACTGATCCGCAGCGCCGGCACCGAGAGCCCGGTGATGATCGGTTTGCTGACCGCCATCCCTTACATCTGCGGCGCCATCAGCATGGTGGTGATCGGGCGGTTATCCGACTCGACGGGCGAGCGACGCAAGTTCGTCGCCGGTCTGGTCGCGGTGGGCGCGGTAGGGTTCTTCTGTGCGGGGATCTTCGCCAACCACACGACCTTCCTGATCGTCGCGCTGGGCCTGCTCGGAGCCGGGATCATCGCCTCCATCCCGAGCTTCTGGACCCTGCCGCCGAAACTTCTAGCCGGTGCTGGCGCCGGGGCTGCCGGCGGGATCGCGGTGATCAACACCCTCGGCCAGTTTGGCGGCATCGTCAGCCCGGTCATGGTCGGACGGATCAAAGACCTGACTGGCAGCACCACCCCGGCGCTGTATGTCATCGGCGTCTGTGCGCTGATCGCCGTTGCGCTGCTGTTGTGGGGGTTGCCGCAAAAGCTGCGCACGCTGGACAAGTTCTAACTTGCGAAACCTGCGCAACCTTGTAGGAGCCGGCTTGCCGGCGAAGGCGACCTGAAATATAGATGCAAATTTCGAGGGCCTCTTCGCCGGCAAGCCGGCTCCCACAGGGGACCGCGCTTCAAGATGTCGCGATCATTGCTTTCGCCGGCGCCCCCCTCGCTGGGTTCTACCAATTGGTGGGCGGAAGGCGCCGAGTATGGAAGATCCGAAGCACTTGTAAGCGACCGTGGCGAACCCGATAGGGGATCAGATACGGTCGATCTGATAAGACCCATTCACGAGTACCGGGCAGCCGACCTTCTCGGCCTGTCGCAGGAAAGCAGGCAAGATGATCAACGCTGGCGAGAATGGCTTGAACGAAATCTGCTGCGGCTTTGGGATTCTCCATCGCTATGTATGCAGCTTCGTCATCGAGGTTCTTTAATGCAGTACGCAACCACTCAACGCGCATTGGCTGTCCACTTGGCGGCGATTGCATTCACTTCCTCTGGCGTTGCGAAGTCACCTGCATCAGCTTCATTCAAGGCTTTTTGAATCTCTTCGATTTGCCAGGCTTCCCTCGCAAGATATTCACGCAGAGCCTCCACGGCGAGAAATGACTTGCTGCGACCCGTCGCCTTGGAAAGGTTGGCGAGGGTATCGGCGATTTCGTCTGGCAGGCGTAAGGACATGACGGACATGATGGTCTCGATGTAGTGGTTTGTAATACAACATACTACAACGTCATAAAGAGGCAGAAGTCAGCCGTTCGTCTGTCGTAACAATTGATTGGATGAGCTCTGGGCCACGGGTATGCGTATCTAAGTATGTAAAGAGGAGTCAACAAGCTCGAAGTCAACTTCGGCGATCTGGTCTCGCGCCTGGCAGGCTGTCGACAAAGGCCTTATGTCGGCATGAAGTTCTTCGACGATCAGCCAGTCGAACCCGGGGGACCTCAGATAGACTGGCGTGCATTCACCCAGGCTCAACAAGGACTTCCAATGACCCCGTCGCTACTAATGGCCGTTCTCGCCTCGGGCTTTATCTACGGCATTACGCCAGGGCCGGGTGTGCTGGCAGTGTTCGGCATCGGTGCGGCGCACGGTCGGCGGGCTGGGGCAGGGTTTCTCTGCGGGCATTTGCTGGGGGACGTGGTCTGGTGCAGCACTGCGCTAATCGCGATTGTCGGTGCGCGGGAAATTGGCAGCACCGCGTTCGATGTGTTGGGCGTGCTCAGCGGGCTGTACCTATTCTGGCTCGGTCTGCGCGCGGTTCGCGCTCGTCGCAGCAGCGCCGAAGCGCCTCAAGGTCCGGCGCGGCAGCCATTCTGGCACGGCATTCTGTTTGGCCTGACCAATCCAAAGGCTTATCCGGTAGCGGTCGCGACGTTCACCGCGCTGCTATCCAGTCGCGCCGAATTGCTTCACTGGTCAATGTTGCCGTGGTTGATTGTCCTGAGCTTCGTCGGCGGCCTCATGGCCTACGCTATCCTCATTGGTATCGTCGGTGCACAGCAGGTGCGCACCTTGTACCAACGGCATGAGCTGGCGATCACCCGGTTATGCGGGGTGATGTTCATCGGTTTCGCCATCAACGCCCTGGTGCATGCGTTGCCGGGGCTGTTACCGAACAAGGCATGAGGCTGATTGCACGGATGCGTCAGTGGTACTGATCGGTCAGGGATGGTTTTCTCGTGCTCCATTGCCCGGAAACGCCCACCGCACCATGGCAACCAGAAATTCCGCGCCCCAGGCGAGCTACATCGATCTCTTGCTGGACGCCGTCTGTGCGGTCGATAAACAAGGTCGCTTCGTATTTGTCAGCGCAGCCTGCGAGCGCATTTTCGGCTACACGCCCGACGAGTTGATCGGCCAGCCGATGATCGATCTGGTGCATCCCGCCGATCGGCAGCGCACACTCGATGCCGCGCGGGAAATCATGGGTGGCGAGCCCAAGCTCAACTTTGAGAATCGCTACCTGCACAAGGATGGCCGGGTGGTGCACATCCTCTGGTCGGCCCGCTGGTCGGAAGTCGACCAACTGCGCATCGCCGTGGCCCGTGATATCACCGAGCGCAAGCAGGCCGAGTCTCGACAAGCGGCGCTGTACGCGATTTCCGAAGCCGCCCACGCCGCGGAAGATTTACTGGCGCTGTTCCAACGAATTCATTTGATCATCGGCGAATGGCTGCCGGCCCTGAATTTCTCCGTCGCGCTGTATGACGAACATTGCGGGCAGCTGAATTTTCCCTATCACGTCGATGACCATGAGCTGCAACCCGAACAGCCCGGAACGATGACCGGGCGGCTATGCGCCGAGGTGATTCGCAGTGGCCAGCCGATCTTGCTGACCCCGGACCTGGAGAATTTGCCGGAAGGGTTTGAGGCGCTGATCGCGAAGCAGCATTCGCCCTGCTGGCTGGGCGTGCCGTTAAGTTCGCAAAACGGCACCATCGGTGCGCTGATCGTCAAAAGCGTACCCGGTGGCGAGCGCTACACCGAGCAAGACAAGGAACTGCTGCAATATGTTTGCGCCCAGGTCGCGACGGCTATCGAGCGCAAACAATTGCATGCCCGACTGCAGCGCATGGCCCAGTACGACCAACTGACCCAGTTGCCCAACCGCGAATTGCTTCGTGAGCGACTTAAAGCCTCATTGACACAGGCCCGGGCAGACGGCGGCCGAATGGCATTGCTGTACGTCGATCTCGACCGCTTCAAGGAAGTCAACGACACCCACGGCCATGCGGTTGGCGACATGCTGCTGCAAGCGGTTGCCAATCGGCTCAAGCACTGCGTGCGCGAAACCGACACGGTGGCGCGCATCGGCGGTGATGAATTTGTGGTGTTGCTGCACAGCATCCACGCTTCGGAAGATGCCGACAGCGTGGCGGGAAAAATCCGTCAGGTCCTGACCCAGCCTTTGCGCCTGGATGGCCACAGCGTGAACATCCAGCCGAGCATCGGTGTCGCGCATTTCCCCGAACACGGCACCGAAGAAAGTCAGTTGTTCAGGCATGCCGACGAAGCCATGTACAGCGCCAAACGCCAGCAACACCTGTGAATCGGTGCCTGAAACACAACACCGTTCGTCGCGGCGATCCAATGTTTTCTAAACCTTTGGGGTGATCCAAATTCTGATTCTATGCGGGCTTATGCTCGTCGCGATCATCACCAAGAGGTAGAGAATCATGCCTAACTCAAGAAACTCGAACTCGGGAAATTTCGCCAACGATCGAACGAAGGCGTCTGAAGCCGGTCGCAAAGGTGGGAAAACTACCACTACGACTGTCGAAAAAGACCCTGCGAAACCCGATATGGCCCGCAAAGGCGGTCAGAAATCGAAATAGTCGGTGAGGTAGTTTTGATTGAGAGGCGGGGGCGAAAGCTCCCGCTTGAATTTTTCGAGAAGGAGGGCGCGACCATGAGCCGGATGGCCACCCGATTACGCAATGCCAGTTTTGCCACGTTACTGGGCCTGTTTGCCTGCAGCGCCTTTGCCCAGTCCCCCGCCGAATTCATCAACGATGCCTCGGCCAAAGGCATCGCCGACATCGAAGCCAGTCGCCTGGCGCACCAGAAATCCGAATCCAAAGAGGTCAAGGACTACACCATCGTCGTCATCGACGACCGCACGACCGCCAACCAGCATCTGGCGAAAATCGCCAAGCAACTGGATTTGCCAGTGGCCCCGCGCGAAGAGGTGGTCGATAAGGCCAAAGCCCTGATGCCGCAAGTGAAGGATGACGCGAGCTTCGACCAGGCCTACGCGGCCAGTCAGGTGAAAACCACCGAGGAAGCCATCGAGCAACTTCAGCAGGTGGCGCAGACCACCGACGTGCCGCAAATCAAGGCCTTCGCTGAAGAAACCCTGCCCAAACTGCAGAACCATCTACAGATGGCCAAGGCGCTGCAAGCCAGTCGCTAACCAACGAAGTACGCGGGTGACCTTCGGGCCACCCGCGAACGTTCGATTAGCATTCATTCTAATCCTGCTTACCTTTTTCCTGGACGACGGTCCCGTCCAGTGAAATCGTTTCGCCCTCGCCAAGACTCCGATACTGCTTTCTCAGCGCTTCCAACTGCTTGAGGTCCAGCGCTTCGAGCCCCAGCATCGCGTTCTGCGCATCCTTCGTCACTCGCAGCAACTCATCAACTTTCAAATGCAAAATGTCCGTGTCGCGGTTCTGCGTGTTCTGGATCAGGAAAACCATCAGAAAGGTGATGATGGTGGTCGAAGTGTTGATGATCAGCTGCCAGGTGTCGTTGAAGTGAAAAATCGGCCCACTCAACCCCCACAGGAATATCAAAATGATCGCCCCCATGAATGTCTTGGGGCTGCCGGCCCATAGGGCAAGTTTCTGCGCGACTTTTGCGAATTTCATTGCCGTGTTCCTTATAGGGATGCGCCTGAATTTGTGACAGCGCGGACACGACGAAAATTCTGCTTACATTTTCCCATTCGCCAAAATCGGCTTTTTCGAGGGGCAGCGCTCATCGCCTCAGGTGCGATCCGGCGCAACCAATTCGCCAGGACATGGGTCATTACATCGAATGCCCCAAACTCTGGAGAACACCATGAACCTCGCCCGTACGCTTTGCCTTTCCTGCTGCCTGCTCGCGTTGCAAGGCTGCTTCGACAATTCGGATAACGAGACCAAGGACAATACGGATGGCACCAAGTCTTCGGTGCAGATGCAGGAGAAGGGGGATAAGTAACAGATCGTGAGCTCGGATTGTTGATTGGTCGTCCCCTTACTTACGAGGGGACGCTGCCTGGTTGCTGAATGTTTGCCCGGAATCTTTCTTTGTGACGGTTTGTGACTAGTATCTAGGGCAGTCAATTTGCCAGCATGCAAACACACGGATTGAAACCAGGAAGAAGCCGCTCATGGAATTTTTCGAAAAGTTAGCAAGTTTAGCCGCCAAAGTTCGTTTGCAAAGCGCTGCAATTCAGACGGAAGAAGCGACCAAGAACGCGTTTGTCATGCCCTTTATCAGCACGGTGCTGGGCTACGACGTTTTCGATCCGACCGAGGTGACCCCGGAATTCGTTTGCGATATTGGAACGAAAAAGGGGGAAAAAATTGACTACGCGATCATGAAAGGAGGAGAGGTTCAGATCCTCATCGAATGTAAAAAAATAGGTGAGCCGCTGCACATCAATCATGCCTCGCAGCTGTTTCGTTATTTCCATGTCACCAGCGCCCGCATCTCCATTCTTACCAACGGCCAGGTCTACAAATTCTTCACCGACCTGGATGCGCCCAACAAGATGGATGAGAAACCCTTTCTTGAACTCGATCTACTGGATATCGACGAATACTCAGTCCCTGAATTGGTCAAGCTCACCAAATCTGCGTTCGACGTGGATTCAATCATCAGCGCAGCAGGTGAGTTGAAGTACGTCAGCCAAATCAAAAAGGTCATTGCTTCGCAGGTCAGCAAGCCCGATGACGACTTTGTCAAAGTCTTCGCTTCTCGAGTGTACGACGGCGTCATCACGCAGAAAGTCCGCGAGCAGTTCCATGAGCTGACGAGAAAAGCGGTCGCGCAGTTTCTCAACGACCAGATCAATGACCGACTCAAGTCAGCTATGAGCGGTGCCATTCAACCAGCGTTAGCTTCTTTGCCGGTTTCTTCCAGCGGTGCTGCACAGCCAGATGCGCGGGATGAGTCAGAGGACAAGGTTGTGACGACGTTGGAAGAATTGGAGGGCTATCACATCGTCCGTGCCGTGGTTCGATCTGTTGTCGAGGCAAAGCGGATTGTTCAGCGTGACACCCAGAGTTATTTCGGTATTTTGCTCGACGATAACAACCGCAAACCGATTTGCCGTCTGCACTTCAATCGTTCGCAGAAGTACATCGGGATTTTTGACGAAGAAAAAAACGAGACGCGGCATCCGATTGGTTCAATTGATGAGATCTACGATTATTCGGACCATTTGAAGAAGACTGTTGGCTATTACGACTAGCCAAGATTTCTAATTGGCGACAACAAACCGGCCTGGCGGCCGGTTTTTGTGAGTGTTCGTTCAGTCCACCAGTTTCACCTCAACCGCCCAACTGAAATACCCCAAGGCTTCGCAGTTTTTATCGACCAGCATGAAACTCAATTCACACGCCTCAACCCCTGTCGCCAATTGTGAGCACCGCCAATAGTGATCATCGGCCTGATGGCTGCTCGGTTGGGTCGGGTTGGCGGGGTCGGGTGAGGGCACTGTCAGGCTGTCTTGAACGACCAGTTCAGGCGTCGAAAGAACTCCCGCATCGCCTATTGCCATGTCGTACAACACCACGCTGTGTTCAGCCAGCAAGCTGACGGTTCTGCTGCGAATATGGAAGGTCTTTCCGTAACGGGCGCTGAGCGTCACGAAGCTGTCACTTTCATCATTTTTCGCTGTTGCGCTGCTACTGATGAAAAACACCAGTCCCTGTTCAATGACAGTCGGACTTTGCGACTCCAGGCTGGGTTGCGGATAACGTGAAAGCAGCGATTCGGCGTCGACGATCAGCAATGCATTGTTGGCCGTCGCGGTACTGGATGAAGGGGATTTGATCGGTTCGGAAGTCATCATGGATTCCTTTCATGATGTTGCAGATGACGGCAGCCGCTTCGATTCATGCAAGACATCCCGTTCCTGTCGAGGCGGCAACGAGCTGTGCAGGCCCCTTGTCGCCAAGGGGCCTGCTCATCGTCAGTTGCGGATGGTAATGAACGGATCCCACGAACAGCAGCCGACAATCTTGCAGTCGCGATCGACGATCAGGAAGTGGAAGTGGTAGGTCACGCTACCGCAGGAAAGTGTTTCTGAAGACCAGTAATGGTTATCGACTTTCTGGCAGCTCGGCACCGAAGGATTGCTGGTGTTTGGAACGGCGACGCAGGCAGTGGCCTTGCGCGGCGTGGGTGTGGAGATCAATTCATTGCCGACGTTGCCCACGAACTTGTAGAAAATCACGGCCGTCTCAAAGCTCTGCGACAGGCTGGTTTCTCGCCAGCGAATCAGGTCGCCCACCTGAGCTTTCAAGTTGAGTTCGCCACCGGCCTGCCCACTGACCACGTTGTTCTGGTTGGTCACCATGTACACATGGTTGACGTCGATCAGCGTCGGCGAAGCGGGATTTTTGCTGACGTTCGGGTAGTTTTTCAGAATGGTTTCAGTGTCGATGGAAACAAGTACATCCGTGACTCGAGACATGGTAAAGCTCCTTGTTCATAGTGAATGCCTGGCATCTTTCCAGGCTCAACAACGCTTGCTTGCCTTGCGGCCGTTGTGAACACATGACTTTGGAACCCACCCGATCACGGGGTACAAGCTGGCCTTGCTCCTTGCCTTGCAATGACGGGTTGGGTTCCTTTCAACGGCCGCGATAGGACTATAGATGCCATTATTGTGCTGTCAAAATCGCTTTGTCTTGAGTTCGACGAACGGTACTTTTGGTTATGACTTCCAAGGATTTTGCGATAAAAAAATGCTTATCGAGAACTGAAATCACCGGCACGGACTTCGCTTGTCATTGACCTATACATCTTTAGGGGAGGGCAGATCGACAGGAGCGCTGTATCTTATTGACCCGTTTTGCAGAAACGCACCGACAGGAGAACGCAATGAGTTGGTCCGCCAAACAATACGTCGCTTTCGAAGATGAACGCACCCGCCCGGCCCGAGACTTGCTGGCCGCCATTCCTGCCACGGACGCGCGCTCGGTCATCGACATCGGTTGCGGCCCCGGTAACTCGACCGAGTTGCTGGTTGAGCGCTTCGCCAACGCCTCGGTGCGAGGGCTGGACAGTTCGACCGACATGATCGAAGCCGCCCGCAAGCGCTTGCCGCAGGTGCAATTCGATACCGCTGACATCGATACCTGGAACGAGAGCGGCCCCTTCGATGTGATCTTTGCCAACGCGGTGCTGCAATGGCTGCCTGATCACGGGACCTTACTGCCGGCACTGGTGAGCAAGCTGGCGCCCGGTGGCTGCCTGGCGATCCAGATGCCGGACAATCTAAATGAGCCATCGCACCGCCTGATGCGCGAAGTGGCAGCCGATGGCCCCTGGGTTGGTAAACTCGCGGGTGCCGAAGGACAGCGAACGGAAATGGAGAGTGCCAGCGGCTACTATTCGATGCTACGACCCCACTGTTCCCGGGTTGATGTGTGGCGCACGACTTACCACCACCCGCTCGCTGGCGGCGCTTCTGGTGTGGTCGAGTGGTTCAAGGGTAGTGGTTTGCGGCCGTTTCTCGATCCGCTGGATGAAGCGGAGCGGACGCAGTACCTCAAGCAGTATCAGGCGGCCATCGAGCGGGCTTATCCGCGGTTGGACGATGACTCGGTGCTGCTGCCGTTCCCGCGGTTGTTTATTGTTGCGACCCGTTGATGCAAAAAAGGACAGGTGACGCTGAACGTCATCTGTCTTATTTGCCCTGCGCGGGTATGTACTCAGCGCTGAACCTCGCAGCAATCAAAGCGTGTCTACAGATCGGCGCCATCAGCCCTGCTGCAATACCTTGAGTGCAGCCGAGGCCAGAAATCCGGAGCGGCTTTTCTCTTCCGGATGATGCAACACGTACTCGTCAATCCGGGTCAGTAGATAGCCGGGCAGGGTAATGTTGAGCTTCTGGGCTTTGCCCAGGTATTTGGTGACATCTATATCCACCAATGCCCACATACATCCGGCGTATTTAGGATTGGCCGCGTGCAGAGTGACTTTGTTGGCTGATGGAATCGGCGCGCCATCCTCGGCCAGGATCTCGAAGTGACCTTCAATGGCTTCGCGGGTCATGGCCATGGCGTCGTCCAAATCTTCACCGGCCGAGAAACAGCCGGGAATATCCGGTACTTCTACGCCCCAGGCGTGCTCGTCGTCGCCCATCGATATCGCAATAGGGTAAAGCATGTTCGTTTAATCCTCCGCGGACAATGCGCAACAGGCATATCAGAGCAGTGCCTGTCCCTGTGGTGAAAAACCGACCACAATGGACCGGTTTTGTTTCCTCGCATCCCCGTCAAAACCCTGTTCTCATTCCAACTCTCAGAAATTCAGTCTGAGCATCGTTCGCCAGAAGTTCTTAACGGGTGATGCCCGATGCTTGTCCCAATTGCGCTGCCACCATTCATCCTCGTTTTTCACCTCGGTCTCGATGTCGCTGCCTGTCTTGGCCGCGCCGGGTTTATCCGGTGTCGGACGATGGCTTGGTGCTGATGCCGTTCCCGCGGTTGTTGACCGTCGCGACTCGCTGATGCAAAAAAAGGACAGGTGACGCTAAAGGTCATCTGTCCTTTTTATTGGGGGTTTGATCGCATTAATCGTCGCTTGGTGACGTCAAGACGGTTCCGCATCCATACGTCGCGCAACGACATCTAAAACATCGCAGCCATCGCGCAAGGGGATGCAGCAAAGCAAGGCGAAGTCACTGAGTATCACCGAATCCGTGGTGATGTCGCCGCGCATCGCGAGGTTTTCCAGGACCTGTGTCACCGCACCAATTCTGTAACGGGCGGTGCTGAGCAGTGAGTGCAGCGGTTGGGTGGTGTTTACATACAGCGAGGGAAGGTCGTCGGCGTTGCTGGTTAAAGCCATATATTCTTTCATGAGTGATCACCATGTAGATAGGAAGACCTACCACTCATCGTCGCCAAACAATGGGGTGGTAGCTGTACGCGGGTTGGCGAACCGGACCATGGTAAAACCGGCAGACCCTAGGGTCTCCCACGCACAGCCACCAAAAAGAGGCAGCCAAGTGCGTTCAAAAGCGCTCCGAGAACTACTCGGAGGCTTCTGTACCATGGCATCGAGTCGCCAAACCCGATACGCCATTTTTGGCGCGGTTTGACTATAGGCTTCATGGTAAAAACACAGCAATGCGCAAGTGTACGGACAATTCCGAGAGTCGTGTAGGACATTGCTGTTTTGATAATTGGCGCCGTTCTTGATCTAGCATGGCCACAGTGATGTTGTAATCTTGAGCCCAGTAAAGCATGGGCTGAGTTACGGTTCGTCGCACAGTGGCAGGCACAAAGCTGCCTTGACCACTCCAAGCGTTCTCTTTCGGTCGACCAGGGCACTGTAGGACGCCTTTGAATTGGAATGTAGATACTAAGTTTATACATCGTGCTTGTTTTTCTAACATAACGTTTATACAATGTGTCTACGGTTTGGAGGTGAATATGGAAGTGAAAATTCAGCAGTGGGGCAATAGTGCGGCGATCCGTCTGCCGTCTACCGTGCTCAAACAGATGAGCTTGGTCAGCGGGGATTTGCTGACGCTCGATGTGTCTGCAGAAGCGATGACGCTCAAGCCTGCGAAAGTTAAGCGACATTACCGATTGGCCGATCTGATGGCGCAATGTGATTTGTCTGCGCCAGAGCCAGCAGATCTAGCCGCCTGGAATGCAATGCAGCCTGTAGGTCGCGAAGCGTGAAGAGAGCCAAATTTAACCGGGCCGATATTGTGCGACTGAACCTCAATCCAACCGCCGGCCGTGAGCAGCAAGGTGATTTCCGGCCAGCACTGATTCTCACGCCTGCGGCCTACAACGCATCTGGCCTAGCCGTGATTGCACCGATTACGCAGGGCGGCGACTTTGCCCGGTATGCCGGTTTCGCGGTGCCATTGAGCGGTTCCGGTTCCGGTACCGAGACGCAGGGCGTTGTGCTGTGTAACCAGATTCGTACCGTTGACCTTGAGGCCCGGAGCGCGAAGCGCGTTGAGTCGGTTCCCGAAGTTGTGATCGACGATGTGCTTGCCCGCGTCCAGGCACTCTTTGAATAACCGGTACAAGAAAAAAGTAAGGTAAAGAAAAACAAGAGAAAGGAGACGAAAAAGGTAGCCCAGCTATTCCATGGAAATAAACCCGTCACCTTTTTCGTAACCTTGCTGATCCATGCGGAATTTGGTGGCCTCAATCGGGTCGGAGGGCGGCATTGGGTAAAGCTGGTCTCCGTATTTTTCGATGAGCAGCGCCAGCATTTCCAGCTCATCGCCTTCAGGCGAACCGATGTCTGCCCCCCCACAATTGCTCGACGCGAGCACATGCAGCTGTCAGGTCGTGTTGGTTGCTAATAGGCTTGATGTTCATCACACGGTCTCTGCGTCGATCTGTTCATGATGGGTGATTCTCGAACGCGGAACGCACGGCCTCCACGACGCGTTTCGCCATGCCCTCATCTTCAAGCTGTGGATAGCCTTTCTTCAGCTTGCCGGACACCGTCCAGCCGTTCTCCTTGATGGAACGGATGATGCGGTTCGCATCCTGGTCCGGCATTTCCAGTACCTCTTTTAGCTGCTCCTGAGCTCGCTGGAAGATCATCAGTACTCTGGCTTCATCCGCCATTTCCTTTCGAATCGTTTGCTCGACGACGCGTGCGGTGTACAGAACGTGTTCGGTCAGATCGGGATACCGCCAGGCAAAGCATGCGTCCTTGTATTCATCGAAGATGAAGTTGCTGGAAGTACCGTCCTCGTAGGTCACGAGTTCGCCGAACCGATAGTCCGTCGCGTAACGTCGCATGAACGGTCGCGAGAATACTTCGAGCGTACGATCGTAGCCGGTTCTGAAGTCGATCGAGCTTGTGATGGTGGCTGACACCGGCAATATCACGCCGTCGGGCACTGCCTTATCTCGAATCAAGGTGTCGTTGATCAGGAAGCGATGAATCCGGCCATTGCCATCTCGCATGGGATGGATATACACGAAGCCAAATGCCAACACAGCGGCACGTGCCAGTGACTCCGCACCACGCGTTGCGACTTCAAACTCGTTGAGTCCTGCCAACAGCTGCGCGAGATCCGCGAAATGGGGGGCAATGTAATGCACGATGTCCTCGCGCATCGTGGCTTGGCCCACAAATACAGGAGAGCGCCGCAAGCCCAGTCCGATGGCATCACGCCCCAGAATGCCGGCTTGCAGGGCCTGCAGGCTGTCGTTGCTCAACGGGTTTTTGATATGACCGCAGTGCTGGGCAATGACATGGGCAAACCGCTGGATGCGATCCGCCTGGTCGGCTTCCTTTTCGATGAGAAAGCTCGCGCGCGATTCCTTGAACGTCAGCCAACTGGCCGTACGCATCAGGATGTCGGAGCCATAGGCGTGATCCAACTCTTCCAATGCCTCGCGCAAATCGAATTGCAGAGCTTCCTGTACTGACGTGGTACGACGAACCAAGGGGCAGAACTCAGCCGTCCCCGGCAGGTTGTTATTGACTCGCCAACGCCGCGTTCGCAGTGCCTCGCGACGTGTCAGGTAATCTTTTGGCGAAACGGCATCAACATAGCGGCCATTGGTCACGTCAGGCACATCCAGGCGTTCCCCTGTCAGCCATTCGTATAGAAATCCTGTGCGACGGGCGTACTGGCCGAAAGGCTCCCGTCGACACCAGTCTTCGATAGGCTGCGGGCCTATGGCTGCGAACAGGCGAGCAAAGAATTCGAGATGAATTTCTTCGTACTTGAGACCGAATTCGAAATGCCCTGCGAAATCGTCTGCGGGCCGGTAGCTTGGCGGATACCGGTTCTCCACATGTCCGTCACTTTCACGGCTAACACGAACAGTGCCGATCATCGACTCGACGCGCAGGGGCTGCGCCAGTGCGATGTCGTAACGGTTCGCGAGGGTCTTGAAACCGACTTGCATTGACGAAATCCTTTACTGGGGCAAGAAAAACGCTAATAGAAGACCGATCTTATGCGAAAACGATAATGTTCGTTGCTGTGAAAATGTTAATGCTGGATAAAATTTGATACCAAATCCGCTATTTGCGAAAAAAACGTTAACAGGCTTCAGGGTAGGCGCTTATCTCCCTCGGAGCACCAGCTCAACGACCAGCGAAAATGGATGAGGGGACGGGCGAAATTGGGGACGATTCATTCATAAAAAATGAGCCCGACTCACCAAATTCCAGACACAAAAAAACCGGCCATCAAGGCCGGTTTTTTCTTTACCTGCATCTCCCGTCAAAAAACGACGTGAGACTGAAATCTGATTGGAGCGGGTGAAGGGAATCG
>DQGF01000519.1:15090-23960 GCA_003525045.1 Pseudomonas sp.
TGGGGGCGGGAGGATTCGAACCTCCGAAGGCGTTCGCCGGCAGATTTACAGTCTGCTGCCTTTAACCACTCGGCCACCTCTCCACGAGGGTTGCCACGCGCACCCAGTCCAGGGGACTGGCGAGCATGGCGAGCAGGCGCGCCAAATGGCGGCGTGGGTCCTGTGGGTCAACGCGGGAGGACGCTCTGTCGCCCCGCGAGGCCTGGCCTCGCATGCGCTCCCAAATCGGACCATCCCCCGGATGGTCTGATTTTGGAGCGGGTGAAGGGAATCGAACCCTCGTTATCAGCTTGGGAAGCTGGAGTAATGCCATTATACGACACCCGCTCAGAGCGGCTGACTTTGTACCAGATGTGCGCATGGATTTGAAGTTTTTCTTTGTGCGCGCTGCATTTAGCACCGGATAAATCAAAAACAGGGACCGCGTGACGGTCGTTCGCGGGCAAGCCTCGCTCCTACAGGGATGCGTTTAACATTGTAGGGCGGAGCTTGCTCGCGATGACGCTGTTTCAGATGGCCAATGCATGTTGGTCCCGGACGTAGTGGTAACGCGGTCGGCTGGCCTGTGGCGCCGGTTTCAGGAAGCCTAGCAGTGCATTGCGGCTGTCTCGGCAAGCGGCTTTGTGTTCCATGTCGAGAAAGTGGCCGGTGGCCTGCAGGGTGCTGAAGGTGGCGTCCTGTACATGGTTGGCGAACAACCGGGCGCCATCGGCGGCAGTGTATTCGTCCCATTCGCCATTCATGAACAACACCGGCACGTTGATCTTTTCAGCGGCTTTGAAAAAGCACTGGCGATCGCTGTGCAGCAGGTCGCTGATGTGGAAGTGCATCTGCCCGTATTCATGCTCGGCCAGGGAGCTGACGTGCCGATAATTGAAGCGCTTGAACAGGGTCGGCAGGTGTTTGCCGATGGTGCTGTTCACCAGGTTGCCGACCCGGTCGCCGTCCCGGCTGCCGAGGTAATCGATACCGCGCTCGAGGTAGTCGAGCATGTGCGAGTTGATCTCCGGGGAGAACGAGCTGATCACGGCTTTTTCGATGCGCCGTGGCCGTTGGGCCAAGGCGACCAGGGTTGCGGCGCCACCCCAGGAAAACGACAGCACGTGTTCGGCGGCGAAGTGGTCGATCAGCTCCAGGAGGATCTGCCCTTCGATTTCCTTGGTCAGCAATTTCTCATGCAGGTTGTGGGCTTTTGACCTGCCCGCGTAGGGCTGGTCGTAGCAGACCACATTGAACTGCGGGTGAAGGTTTTTCACGGTTTGTGCAAACGACGCAGTCGTGGCCATCGAGCCGTTGACCAGAATAATGGTCTTCTCTGCGGCGTCTGCGCGATAGAACTCCGTGTAAACCCGATACTGACCCTGTATATCCAGCACAGCGATTTCTGGCCTCATGTCATAAGACTCCAAGCAAGCGGGTATGAGCGCAAATGAGATTGCACGAGCTTTGTGACAGGTAGGCATACGCCTGGAATTTGGAGCCCATGTCGATCCAATACAGTCCGGTCGACGGGTATTGTTATTGGCGGGCAGTCTGCCGGGGGACGGCGGAACCTGAGGGTTCTCTGCCGGCAAAAAGTTTCTTAGAAGTATGTTGTGACTCATCGGTCACATTTCGGCCGACGTCCTGATTCAAGCAGGGGTCACGTCATCGCGCAAGTATCATTCGCAAATTGTTCGACAACTTCTGCTGAGCGGTCGTCTGCTTAGATCAAATGGATCTCTTCGGTGCACAACGCGCGGTACTCGCCCGGTTTTAGCGCATTGTCGAGTACCAGCGACCCCATGCGTTCGCGGTGCAGGCGCAGCACTTTGTTGTCGAAGTGGCCGAACATCCGCTTCACCTGGTGATAACGGCCTTCGACGATGCTCAGACGTGCCGATTTCGGCCCGAGCACGACCAGATCGGCAGGTTGGGTGATGAGGTCTTCGAAAGCGAAGTACAGGCCTTCGGTGAATTTGATCGCATATTCGGGACCAATGTCCTGTTCCGTCTCGACGTAATAGACCTTCGGCAGTTTGGTCTGCGGTTGGGTCAGGCGTCGCGACCAGCTGCCGTCATTGGTGATCAGCATCAGACCGGTGGTGTTGTAATCCAGACGCCCGGCGATGTGCAGCTCATCCTTGTGCGGTTCATGGATCAAGTCGAGTACGGTCGGGTGTTCTGGATCGCGGGTGGCGCTGACGCAGCCGGCGGGCTTATGCAGCATGAAGTAGCGTGCGGGCTTGCCGACTTGCAATACTTCCTCATTGACCTCGACGCGACTGAACTCCGAGACCTCGGCGTGGGTGTCGCTGACGATTTTTCCGTCGATCCTGATGCGCTTTTCCACCAGCAACAGGCGCACTTGCTTACGGTTGAAGCGGGGCAGGTTGCTGAGGAAACGGTCAACGCGCATGACAGGAGATCAGTGGGAAAGGGTCGCGCATCTTACGTGATTGGCCGCACGGTTGCTTACAACTGCGCCTCGACCTGGGCGCAGCGTGGGCATAAGCAGGACTTGTCGCGCAGTTCGGGCGGCAGCGCTTCGAGTACCGCCGGGTCGATGCTGACGCCGTAGCACCAGCAGGCCCGATCGGCGGTTCGAGGGTCGGCCAGGGTGCAGTCGTTGGAAGCGCCGCAGGCCGGGCAGAATTCTGGCTTGTTCATGTAGGACTATGCATAACTGGAGTGAGGCATTTCCACGCAGGTGCGGTTGCGACCGGATTGCTTGGCACGATACATCGCTTGATCGGCCCGCGACAGTAGCGTGTGCAAGGTGTCATCCGCTTGCAGGGTGGTCAGGCCGATGCTCACCGTCAGCTGCAGTTCCTTATCGCTGTAGGCATAGCGCTGTTGTTCCACATGCCGGCGGATTTTCTCTGCGATCATCTGACCGGTTTTACCATCGGTGTCCTTGAGCAGAACGATGAATTCTTCACCTCCCCAGCGGCAGACGATGTCTGAGTGTCGCAGGCAACTCTCCAGATCCCGTGCGAAGCCGATCAGCACCTGATCGCCAGCCAGATGGCCGTAGGTGTCGTTCAAGGCTTTGAAATGGTCCAGATCCAGCAGCAACGCGGTCAGCGGCCTGGGCTCGCGCAGGGCCTCATGCATGGCTTGCGCGGCCAGCAGGTCGAAGCCGCGACGGTTGGGCAGTTCAGTCAGGCTGTCGAGGGTTGCCTGAGCCTGGATTTTGCGCTGATAGCGCTTGATCACCCGATTGAGCAGGGCCAGCACGATCAGGGTGACGATCAGGCAGATCAGCAGGTTGAGGTACAGCGACTGGCGAATTTCACTGAGGGCGCCATCTTCGCGCTTGTCGACGAACAGGTACCAGTTCAGCTCCGGAATGAACCGCACGTTGAGGAAATGGCCCTGGCCCTGGACGGAATATTCGTAGCTGCCGCTGTGGGGGGTGGGCAGCTGGCTGACCAGGCTTTTCATGCTGTCGAGTTCGCCGAGGGTCTGACCGACCCGCGCGCCTTGCGGGCCACCCTCGGCGCCGGTGAGCACCAGGCGCCCGAAGGTGTCGACGAAATACACACTGCGCAGGTAGCGCTGCTGGTATTTATCGATCAGCTTGATCACCGCATCGACCGTCAGGCCGACGCCCGCCGCACCGATGAAACGGTTGTTGTAGTCGTAGACCTTGTAGTTGATGAAGAAGGTCAGGTTGTCCTTGTTGGCAAGGTCCGGGTCGACGTTGATCTCGTAGGGATCGGCCATGTCCCGTACGCGGAAGTACCAGGCGTCGCGGGGCTCATCGACCTTGACCTGCTTGAGCACGCCTTTGGCGTGATAGTAGGTCAGCGTGGTGTTAGAGACGAAAAAAGCGGTGTAGGCGCCGTAGTGGGTCATGACCTCGTCGAGGTAGCGGGTCATCTGCTCGGGGTCGTTTTCGCCGTTTACTACCCAGTCACGCATGAAGGTGTCGCGGGATATCATCGAGGAAATCAGGATCGGTCTGACGAGGTCTTTCTGGATTTCCGAGTAGACCGTGTCCGACGTCAGCGGCAATTCGGTATTGACGATGCTGTCGCGGATCGACGCCCGCGAGGCGTAGTAACTGAGCAAGGACGTGGCGAGAAACCCTGCGCCCAGCAACGCGATCAGCGTGAGCACCAACGAACGTTGTGAATACAGCGGCGAGCGAAGCGGCATGGCGATTCCGTTGCAGTAATCCGATGGCTAGCATTCTAGTGGCACTTTGGGGAAATAACTGCAGGATTTGTAGGGTGAATCTGCACGGATCAGGGGAAGTGGCGCCTGGACCGACGCTTTCGCGGGCAAAGCCTCGCTCCAGGTTTTGTGTTCATCTGCAATCGCGCGAACACGCGTGACCAAAGGAGCGAGGCTTGCCCGCGAATCGTGAGGTCAGCGCAGATCTTTGGCGGGGAGGCGGTGTTGCCTTTGTGATGGTGCGTCTGTGCACCGCAAGGCACGCGCTGGCCGCCGATCCGACGGTTCTTGTTGCATCGCACTCGGTTCAGGTTTTCCAGTCAAAACAGATGTCAGCCGGCCTGTGCCGACTGCTGTCGCTGGTCTTCCCGGAGGCCGTCATGCTCTCTCAAAAAAAGCTCCGTCGACTATTGCTCAGTGCGTTTTTTGGTTTGAGTCTGTCTTCCTGCTACTACTACGCCGGGACTGCCGATGTGTACCCGGCACCTTATTACTACCCTAGCTTCTACTCGCATTACTACTACGGTGGCTACTACGGCCCGCGTTATTACAGTGGCTATCGCAACTATATTTACGGCGGACAGGGGCCACGTTATTACGGCAGTGGATACCCTCATTGGCACCATTAATCAGCGTCTGAATTCAGCGGTGCGTCCGGTCCAGGGAGGCGCCTTTTTTATGGAGAAGATGAAAACCCTTTCATCGGCGACTTGTTTCAATCTGTTTCAAGAACGCACCAGATTTCGAAATCGATGTCTGATCTTTCGACAGTCACCGAATAATTGACTGTCGCTCGCCAGCGTCGCTGGTGTGGCTCACTCGCGGTCCAGGAGGCCGCCATGCTCTGTCGAAAAAAGCTCCGCCGAATTCTTCTGATTGCTCTATTGGGATTGTCTCTTGGTGCGTGCGTGCCCTATTCCGATGGAGGAGCCAGCTACTACAGTTCCGAGGTCTACACGTCCCCAGCGCCGTATTACTCCGGTGGCGGGCCTTACTACTCCAATGGCGGGGATTACACGGCGCCGCGCAGGTACTATTCACCGCCTGCACGGTATTACCAGCCAACACCGCGGTATTACTACCAACCGCGGGTTTATCAGCCGGCGCCACGTTACTACCAGTCGGCGCCGCGAGCCGACTACCGGGCCCATCAGAGTCGCGGTTGGGATGGCCATAGCCGTGGCGGTTGGGACGGCCGTAACCGCAGCGGCTCGAACAACGACAATAGTAGCCATGGTGGGCGGGACAACCGCGGCGGCCGAGGCGACCACAACGGACGCGGCGATCACGATGGCCGAGGCGGTCACCGTTAACCCTTGATAAAAAGCGGCGCATGAAGCGCCGCTTTTTTTTGGGGTTCTTTGGTTTCACGTGCGCAGCCATCAAGCCCTGTCAATCGAGAAGCTGTGGCTGCCGCCGAACCGGTACGGGCCAATTGGGGTCACCAGAACCGTACCTGCGCGATTCGGGTTTCCGCGCCGGATCGGGTGGAGTACCGAACCGCCGATTCCATCGTCAATCCGTACCTCATGGCTGGTGCACTGTTGAAGGCAATCGACGATGGCCTGTCCAGCCAACTTGAACCAGGCCCGGCAACGGATGCCAACAGCTATTCGGATCATCCTGCTGCCACGATCTTCGTTCCCAGAAACCTCGGGCAAGCGTTGGAAGCACTGGATAACGATCCCGTTGTGTTATCGGCCCTTCCCGGCGACATGAGTGAGTTGTTTCGCAAAATCAAAATGAATGAGTGGGATGAATTCCTGGCCACGGTCACCATTTGGGACTTCAATACCTACCTCGATCACACGCCTTGACAGCCTTGTACCCGGCACGGCCGAGCGCCCATGCCGGGAGGTCAAATCTTTTGCTCGATCCGGAAGGCCAAATAGTTTGAGGCGAAGATGATCAGCGCGCCGATAAACACCCAGTATTCAAGGCTCTCGCCGTAGAGAAAGAATCCCACCACGGCAATGAGCGGCACCCTGAAAAAGTCGATGGGTATGGCAATTGACGCGTCCATGACGTTCAGTGCCTTGGCCATGGCGAAGTGCGCGCTTAAACCTGTTACACCTAACAATAGAATCCATGGGATGTATTCAAAGGTAGGTATTCGCCATTGTGTAAGAGACAGCACAAAGCCCAAGGGTAACTGTAGAAGCACCATCCAGATCACAATGATGGCGGGGCTGCTGGTCAACGTCAGTTTCTTAACCATGATGATGGACGTTGCATAACACATGGCGGCCAGCAGAATGGTGAGTGCTGCGGGTTCAATAGTGTCAAAGCCGGGCCTTAGAACGACCAGAACGCCGATAAAGCCGCCGATGGCGGCGAGCACCCTGGCGATGGAGAGCCTTTCTTTCAAGAATAAAAATGCCAGCAGGGAAACCCATATAGGGGTTGTGAACTCCAAGGCAAAGACCTTAACCAACGGAAGCGACGCCACACCAACGGTCCAGGCATACTGCCCGGCGAAATGAACCGTATTCCTGCCGACCTGCATGCCTAGGTCCAGCGCCTGCTTGAGTTGGGCGCGTTGTTTGTAAATGACTGGAGAAATAATAATCAGACCGACAAAGGATCTAAAAAACAGGATCTCGAAGATCGACATGAACATGGAGAGCTCTCTGGATGCGACGGCCATGCCAATGAATGAGAGCAAGCTCGCTACCATCCATAAGACTCCGCTTAAGGGCAGTGTTGCTTGATGCATTTGCAATCCTCTTTACTGACATCATTGTTCTTGATGTCCGACATGGGCGGTGTCCAGTTTGGCGACCATATAATCAATAAAACGGCGAGTCTTTAACGGCAACTTTATACAGTTAGGGTAAAGGGCATTAACGGGGAGTACGGTGAACTCATAGTTTGGAAACAAGCGGATCAGCTTGCTGGTCTGGATGTCGTCTTTGAGCATCCAGTCTGGCAGGGCGGCTATTCCAAGGGAGAAAAGCGCCATTCGGTGAATTAACGTCAACGAGTTTGAACCGTAGCGAATGGTGGTTTTATGAGCCACGTCGTGTTTGCCGTTGGCCAGATTGGAAAGCGGTAGACCGACATCATGGATGATTTTTAACTGAGGGTATAACTTCGAGAATTCGGCAATGATAGGTACGATAATGCGTGAGCCATAATCCCATGGTGATACAACCCGTAGTACGCCACAGATGTGCTCTGATTCGTCTTTTAAGGTTTCAAGTGAACAGTCGATTCGCTGTTTGATATCGCTAAAGTCATCATAAAAACGCTGCCCGGCTTCTGTAAGGGCCAATGATCGAGTGGTTCTGCTGATTAAAGTTATGCCCAGAGAGAACTCAAGCTCTTTGATGTGTACACTAACCATGCTGGTACTAATATTGAGCTGCGCCGCCGCACGGGAAAACGACTTTAATTCGACAACTTTTAGGTAGGAAATAACCCTGTTGTAGTTGAAGTCCATTGTCGTTCCAGTGCCTGGTTCGTTGAGCTGAACAGATAGCTAGTGCTCGACGTAATGTGCCGTACAATACACGGTGGCAATAGGTGTGGCAATAACATAAACGACTGTATCCAGAGGGAGGTAAGGTTTGTATTTTGGGCGGAGGGCAGTGTTGGGCTGCTGACGGTGTTTGACGGATGTATCAACTTTTTATGATGGATAAGTATGACAGACAAGTACTACGGATAAGTACTACAGGAAAGTAATGCAGATAAATATTCAGCTTTGCGTAGGGTGGAAAAATCCAGGAGTGGCTATATGTTTGTCCGATATGTCACTGGTAGAAATAAGTGGGGATAACGATTTTTAGTCATTGAAAGTCGAACCGCTACCACGCTATTACCAGTCGCAACGAGGTGACGACCGGGCCCATCAGAATCATGGTTGGAACGGCCGTAACGGCGGCGGCTCGAACAACGATTATCGTGGCCATGGCGGGCGGGACAACCGTGGCGGCCGAGGCGACCACAACGGTCGCGGCGGCCACCGTTAACAACGAATATCTGTAGGAGCGAGCAAGCTCGCTCCTACAGTTTTTTTTGCATTCCTACAGGTCTGCCAGCGGATGCCGACCTTCCCAGACTTTGTGAAAATGGGCGTCCACCACCGCATCCGGCACGTTGTTGATGTCCGGCCAGTGCCAGTGAGGTTTTTGATCCTTGTCGATCAACCGCGCCCGCACGCCTTCGCTGAACTCCGGGTGACGACAGCAGTTGAGGCTCATGGTGTATTCCATCTGAAAGACCTGAGCCAGTGACATATGCCGGGCGCGGGCGATCTGCTCCCACACCAGATGAGCGGTCAGTGGCGAGCCCTCACTCATGGTTTTAGCCGCTCGACTGAGCAGCAGATCAGTATGATCGCGCTGCAAGCTGATGGCTTTCCAGGCGCAGCACACGTCACTGACATCCAGCAGCTCGTCGATCTGCTGGCGTCGCGGCAGCCACTGGGCTTCTGGCATCTGCGCGACCGCCTCCTGCTGCAAGGCCTTGAGCAGACTGTTGAGCTGCATTGCCGTCTGTTCCTGCCAGTTCAACTGCAGCAAGCCTTCGATCAGCTTTTCCTGCTGTTCATCGAGCAGGAAACGGTCAGCCAGGTCCAGATCGATCGCATCGCGACCGTTCATGTGGGCGCCGGTCAGGCCGAGAAACAAGCCGAGCTTGCCGGGCAAGCGTGACAGGAACCAACTGGCGCCGACGTCCGGGTACAGGCCGATGCTGATCTCAGG
>DQGF01000559.1:0-8654 GCA_003525045.1 Pseudomonas sp.
AGCCTGCTCGCGAAGAGGCCCTTTGCGGCGCCGCATCACACTCAGGCGATAACAATGCCCCCTGGACAAACTATCCAGCCCAACCCCGACCAGCATCACCGAATCCGCGCCAAGGTCAGCACCGTACCCCTGCCCCGCCGCCGTGGCATGGGTCCGATCATCATCGTTCGGCATCACCCCAGGAACGTCCAGAAGCAAGCGAGGTGAGATGTGAATGGCCAGCTGTTTAAATTGTATTAAACAGGTAAGCACGCCAAATCCAAGCTCGAGCTAGCGCTACTGTCCTCCTGCACCACCCCTCGCTCCTCCAGCAGCCGCACAAACATGGTCAGGCTTTGCGACACCGTCCCCCGGCGCCACACCAGCCAGGTGCGCAGGAACCGGAACGATTCCGACAACGGCCAGACACTCACCGTGGCGCAGCCGGGCATGCTCTCGAGCATGCTGCGGGGCATCAGCGCCAGGCCGGCACCGGCGCTGACGCAGGCCAGCATGCCGTGATAAGACTCCATTTCGAACATCCGGCCAGGCACCGCCGCATCTTTGGCGAACCAACTCTCGAAGTGATGCCGATAGGAACAATTGGAGCGGAAGGCATAGATGCTCTCGCCGTTGACATCCTGTGCGCGAAGAATGGGGCAGTGGTTGAGCGGCGCGATGACCACCATCTCTTCCTCGAAGGCAGGTACCCCTTCCAGAGCCGGGTGCAGCACCGGCCCGTCGACGAAGGCGGCGGCCAGGCGCCCCGACAGCACCCCGTCGATCATGGTTCCGGAAGGTCCGGTGGAGAGAGCCAATTCGACCTTGGCGTAGCGTTGGTTATAAGCGGCCAACAGCTCGGGGATGCGTACCGCTGCGGTGCTTTCCAGCGAGCCCAGGGGAAACGAGCCTTGCGGCTCCTCGCCCGCCACCGTGGCACGGGCTTCCTGGACCAGATCGAGAATGCGCCGGGCATAGTCCAGAAAACTCCACCCGGCGGGTGACAGACGCAGTCGGCTCTTCTCGCGGATAAACAGGTCCACGCCCAGATCCAGCTCCAATTGCTTGATCCGCGTGGTCAGGTTCGAAGGCACCCGGTGTATGTGCTGGGCGGCCACACTGATGCTGCCGTGCTCGGCGACGGCTTTGAAAATCTCGAGCTGTACCAGGTCCAAGCCATTCTCCAAACGTGAACGATATGCTCAGTATTATTCAGTTTCCAGGAATAGAACGCCACCGTAACCTGAGCCTATACCCACCTGCAGGACGGTGCCATGACTCAAATATCCAGCCTCACCCATGCCATTTCGATCAATCCCGCCAACGGCGAGCAGGTCGGCCACTACCCTTTCGAATCTGCATCGGACCTGGACGCCGCCCTTGCCCGAGCCGCTGCCGGTTTCTCCACTTGGCGCCGCACACCCGTCGAACAGCGCGCCCAGGCCCTGATCGTGCTGGCCCGGGTACTTCGCGACGACGCCGCCACGATGGCGAATATGATTACCGTGGAGATGGGCAAGCCCGTCACCCAGGCCCGCGGCGAAATTGAAAAGTGTGCGCAGCTGTGCGAATGGTATGCCGAACACGGCCCTGCCATGTTGACCGCCGAGCCGACGCTGGTCGAAGGGGGCAAAGCGCGCATTGAATATCGCCCGCTGGGTCCGATTCTTGCGGTGATGCCGTGGAACTTCCCGATCTGGCAGGTGCTGCGCGGTGCCGTGCCGGCCTTGATCGCCGGCAACACCTACGTCCTCAAGCATGCGCCGAACGTGATGGGATCCGCTTATTTGCTACGTGATGCCCTGCAACGCGCCAACTTCCCGGACGGCGTTTTCGAGGTGATCAATGTCACGCCGGACGGTGTGTCCACGGCGATCGCCGATCCACGCATTGCCGCGGTGACCCTCACCGGCAGCGTGCGCGCCGGCATGGCCATTGGTGCCCAGGCCGGTGCGGCGATGAAGAAGTGCGTACTGGAACTGGGTGGTTCAGATCCCTTCATCGTGCTCAACGATGCCGATCTGGACGAAGCGGTCAAAGCCGCTGTCATTGGCCGCTACCAGAACACCGGGCAAGTCTGCGCGGCAGCCAAGCGTCTGATTGTCGAGCAAGACATTGTCGAGGAATTCACGCGCAAGTTCGTCGAAGCCACCCGCCATTTGGCTGTTGGTGATCCGCTGTCCGCCGATACCTATATGGGTCCCATGGCCCGTTTCGATCTGCGTGATGAACTGGATCAACAGGTCCGCGACACCCTGGAGGAAGGCGCGACCTTGCTGCTGGGCGGCAAGAAGGCTGAAGGTCCTGGCAACTTTTACGAGCCGACTGTGTTCGGTGATGTTACCGACCAGATGACCTCGTTCAAACAGGAACTGTTCGGCCCGGTGGCCTCGATCATCACTGCGCGGGATGCGGCCCATGCCTTGGCGCTGGCCAACGACAGTGAGTTCGGATTGGCCTCGACCATTTACACGCGCAATGTCGAGCTGGCCCAACAGATGGCTGGCGAATTGGAAACTGGCGGTGTGTTCATCAATGGCTACTGTGCCAGCGACCCGCGCGTGACCTTTGGCGGCGTGAAGAAAAGCGGATTTGGCCGGGAGCTGTCGCATTTCGGCGTCCGTGAGTTCTGCAATGCCCAGACGGTGTGGCTGGATCGGCGCTGATTGCCCAAAAAAAACGGCCAATCCGCATCGCGGATTGGCCGTCGTTCATTTCATCAAATCAAACGAGCCGCAGCGATCACGCACTCAACGAATAAATCAACGCCGAAATCGCCACCAGACCCACTGCCGTTACAAAAACATTGGAAGCCTGCCCCCGATAACGCGCCATCGCCGGCACCTTGCGAATTGCATACATCGGCATCAGGAACAGAATCGCCGCGATGATCGGACCACCCAACGTTTCGATCATCCCGAGAATGCTCGGATTCAGCGTGGCGACAATCCAGCACACCACCAGCATGAAGGCCGCAGTCATGCGATCCAGCGTCTTCGGTGCCGGACGCTTGCCGCTCTTGACGATCAGCCCCTTCAAGCCCTCGCTGGCACCGATGTAGTGACCGAGGAACGATTTGGAAATCGCCACGAAGGCAATCAACGGCGCCGCAAAAGCGATGGTCGGGTTGCTGAAGTGGTTGGCCAGGTACGACAGGATCGACAGGTTCTGCGCCTTGGCCTCGGCCAGTTGCGCCGGTGACAGGGTCAGCACACAGCTGAAGACGAAGAACAGCACCATCACCACCATCAAGGCGTGCGCGCGCCACAGTATCTGCGAACTGCGCTCCTGGGCGTGATCGCCGTAACGACGCTTCTGGTCAACCGCAAACGCCGAGATGATCGGCGAGTGGTTGAACGAAAACACCATCACCGGAATCGCCAGCCACAAAGTGTGCAACAACGCCGACGGTTCAGGCAGCGTGGAAGCGGTGGCCAGGATGCCGCCGTTCCAGTGCGGAATCAGGAACACCGCGAGAAACAGCAGTGCCACGATGAACGGATAGACCATCAGGCTCATGGCCTTGACGATCACTTGCTCGCCGCAACGCACCACCGCCAGCAGGCCGAGGATCAGCACCAGCGACAGTACGGCCCGCGGTGGCGGCATAATATGCAGTTGATGCTCGAGGAAACTGCCCACGGTATTGGTCAAGGCCACGCTGTAGATCAGCAGGATCGGGAAGATCGCGAAGAAGTAGAGCAAGGTGATCAGCGCGCCGGCCTTGATCCCGAAATGCTCCTCCACCACTTCGGTGATGTCCGAACCTTCGCGTCCGGACAACACAAAGCGGGTCAGGCCACGGTGGGCATAAAACGTCATCGGGAACGCCAACACTGCCAGGATCATCAACGGCCAGAAGCCGCCCAGCCCTGCATTGATCGGCAAAAACAGCGTGCCAGCCCCGATGGCCGTGCCAAACAGGCCCAGCATCCAGGTGGTGTCATGACGATTCCAGCTCGTGAGGCTTGCTGGTGTCGCCGCTACATAGCGTTCATCGACGCTATTGGCCTGATCATTCATCCGGTGGGATCTCCGCATTCCGGTCACTTTGCTACCCGGTCAGGACGAGTCGGAAAAATCCGACAGACAGCGCCCTGGCCGAAACAGGGGCGCGATTGTCCGGGATTAATGAACAGAAGCAAAGACTTAGCTGAGGAGTGGTCGTGTCACCCCCTGTAGGAGCGAGCTTGCTGGCGATGGCGGAGTGACATTCGGCATCGATGTCGACAGGCACGGCCTCTTCGCGGGCAAGCCTCGCTCCTACATTGGATCGGCAGTCCCTGCTTGATAAAGGTCTCCCATCATGTATTTTGAAGTGACCTGCATTCCTACCGGAGTCTTGCCATGCCACTCGTTCGCGTCGATATCAAAAAGCATCAGGATCCTACCCACGCCAAACGCATCGGGCAATTGATCTACGCCGCCCTGCGCAGTGCCATTGGCGTGCCGGAAAACGATAATTTCCAGATCCTTGCCGAACACGATGAGCAACACTTCATCTTTGACCCTCAATATCTGGGGATCAACCGCACCGATAACCTGGTGGTCATTCAAATCACGTTGAGTGAAGGCCGCAGCGTCGAACAGAAAAAGTTGCTCTATAAAACCATCGTCGACAGTCTGAATACCGAACTGGCGGTGCGCCTGGAGGATGTTTTCATTAATCTGGTGGAAGTGAAGAAAGAGAACTGGTCGTTCGGCAATGGAGTTGCCCAGTACGCCATCTGATCCCCCTCCTTTTATATCTGCGAGCCGCCAATGCCCCGTGTTTCCCGCAAACAAGCCGATCTGAACCGCGAAGTCATCGTCGAAGCCGCCACGCGGCTGTTTCGCGAACGCGGTCTGCACGGGATCAGCGTCGTCGACGTCATGGCCGCGGCAGGACTGACGCATGGCGGTTTCTATGGGCATTTCGAGTCCAGGGAAGCCTTGGCGCAGGAAGCCAGTGGCCGGGCGTTCGAGCAATCGGCAGCACGCTGGAAAGAACGGATTGCCGCCCATGACGATAAAGACACCGCGCGCCGGGCGCTGATCGAGCCGTACCTGTCCGCCGCCAGCCGTGACAATCCGGGTGAGAGCTGTCCGGTCGTGGCTTTTGCCGGGGACATGTGCCACGAAGCCGCTGGCAGCGGTTTGCGCGAAACGTTCATGGACGGCCTGAACGCGCTGTTCGACACCTTCGGATCGCTGATCGAAACCGGCGATAACGATGGCGACCGGCAGCAGGCGCTGGTGCAATACTCGTTGATGGTCGGCGCATTGACATTGGCTCGTGCGACCCGGGGTGATGCTTTGTCGGACGAGATTCTGCAGGCTGCGCGGAGTTTTCTCACAGCGGACAGTTCGCCCTTGGCGCCTGTCTGATACTCGGTGTGTCGAAAAAGATCGCAGGCTTTGCCAGCTTCTACACTGAGGCGGTGGTCGCTGGATTGTCGACCATTGCCAAACCGTTTTGGAATCAGCAATCTGAAGCGACCTTCGAGCCCCGACATTCCGCTGCCTACAGGAGCCCAGCATGCCCGCAACCGTTCTGGTACTGGTTGAAACCATCAATGATTACCTGCCGATTCTCGAACAGCAGGGCTTTCACCTGATTCTGGCCCCGACGCCCGCCGAGCGCGCCGCGGCCATCACCCGGCAGGGAGGTCAGATCGATGCAGTGCTGACTCGCGGTCCATTGGGACTGTATGCCGATGAAATCGCCGCCCTGCCCAATCTCAAGATCATCTGTGTGATCGGCGCCGGCTACGAACAGGTTGACCTGCAAGCCGCCGCCGACCGGGGCATCACGGTCACCAACGGCGCCGGGGTCAATGCGTCTTCGGTCGCCGACCATGCCATGGCCATGCTGCTGGCGCTGGTGCGCGACATTCCCCGCTGCGACGCCGCCGTTCGCCGCGGCGAGTGGCCGAAAATCATGCGCCCTTCCCTGGCCGGCAAACGCCTGGGCATCCTCGGCCTCGGCGCCGTCGGCATGGCCATCGCCAAACGCGCGGCCCACGGCTTCGACATGACGGTGAGCTACCACAACCGCCAGCATCGCAGCGACGTACCCTATAGCTTCTGTTCGACGCCAACCGAACTGGCGCGCGCCTCGGACTTTTTGATCGTCGCCACCCCCGGCGGCCTTGGTACCAGACACCTGATCAACAAACATGTACTCGACGCCCTGGGCCCCAAGGGTTTTGTCGTCAACATCGCCCGGGCCAGCGTAATCGTCACCGCGGATCTGGTCAGCGCACTTGAACAGCGACGTATTGCCGGCGCCGCGCTGGATGTCTTCGATGCCGAACCCCGTGTACCGGATGCATTCAAGGCCTTGGCCAACGTGATCCTCACGCCGCATGTCGCCGGGCTGTCTCCCGAGGCCACCCAAGGCACCGTGGAGTTGGTGGGGCGCAATCTGGTGGCGTTCTTTTCCGGTAATCCGGTGCTCACCCCTATCGATCTACCGGCGAACCAGATCAAGGCAGTGCTGTAGGCGGCCATTCAAACAGGTGTATCAAAAGCAATGATTGCCCGGCAACACGCTCACCTATAAGGGCTGTTCGTGGTTGTGGGTGTCGGGTGTGCGCATTAGATTAGCCAATAGTCTCAGGCCTCCAGAATAAGCAGAAGGGATAAGCATGGCGCTTACTGACCAGTCCACCCGTATCCGCTCCGGCGAAGAACTCGATGCCAGCCTGATCGATCCGTACCTCAAGGCCCATATTCCGGGCCTCAGTGGCCAACCTGTCATCAGCCAGTTTCCCGGCGGTGCGTCGAACCTCACCTACTTGCTGGAATACCCCGAACAGGAATTCGTCCTGCGTCGGCCGCCGTTCGGCCACAAAGCCAAGTCTGCCCACGATATGGGCCGCGAGTTTCGCATCCTCAATCAGCTCCGGGACGGCTTCCCGTACTGCCCGAAAGCCTATGTGCACTGTACCGATGAATCGGTGATCGGCGCCGAGTTCTATGTGATGGAACGGGTCAAGGGGATCATCCTGCGCGCCGAACTGCCGCCGGAACTGGGCCTGGATTCGGCGAAGACCGAAGCCCTGTGCAAGAGCTTTATCGACAAGTTCGTTGAACTGCATCAGGTCGACTACAAAGCCTTTGGCCTGGGCGACCTCGGCAAACCCGAAGGTTACGTCGCGCGGCAGATCAAAGGCTGGAGCGAGCGCTACGAAAAAGCCCTGACCCCGGATGCACCGCAGTGGGAGGTGGTCAAGGCCTGGCTCAATGACAAGATGCCGGCCGATCACCCGACATCGAGCATCGTGCACAACGATTACCGCTTCGACAACGTGATCCTCGACCCGAACAACCCAATGCAGATCATCGGCGTGCTCGACTGGGAACTGACCACCCTCGGCGATCCGCTGATGGACCTGGGCAACACCCTCGCCTACTGGATCGAAGCCGACGATCCGGCGCCGGTGCAGTTGATGCGCCGCCAACCGAGCCACGCCCCGGGCATGCTGACCCGGCGCGAATTCGTCGATTACTACGCCCAACGCTCAGGCATCCAGATTGACAATTTCGACTTCTACTACACCTACGGCCTGTTCCGCCTGGCCGGCATCGTGCAGCAGATCTACTACCGCTTCTTCCATGGTCAGACCCAGGACAAACGCTTTGCGCAGTTCATTCACATGAACAAACTGCTGGAGCAGATGAGCTTGCAGGTCATTGCCAAATCCAGCCTCTGACTACGCCCCTGGCCCAATAACAAGACTTTTTATAAGGGAATCCCATGTCCAAGACTCAGTTGTTCGACCTCGACGGCAAGATCGCTTTCGTCTCCGGCGCCAGTCGCGGTATCGGTGAAGCCATCGCCAAATTGCTAGCCCAGCAAGGCGCCCACGTGATCGTTTCGAGCCGCAAACTCGACGGTTGCCAGCACGTGGCCGACGCCATCATCGCCGCCGGCGGCAAAGCCACCGCCATTGCCTGCCACATCGGCGAAATGGAACAGATCAGCCAGGTCTTCGCCGGCATCAAGGAACAGTTCGGGCGCCTGGACATCCTGGTCAACAACGCCGCGACCAACCCGCAATTCTGCAACGTACTGGACACCGACCTCAGCGCCTTCCAGAAAACCGTGGACGTCAACATTCGCGGCTACTTCTTCATGTCCGTCGAAGCCGGCAAGCTGATGCGCGAAAACGGTGGCGGCAGCATCATCAACGTGGCATCGATCAACGGCATCTCGCCGGGAATCTTCCAGGGCATCTACTCGGTGACCAAGGCCGCCGTGATCAACATGACCAAGGTATTTGCCAAGGAATGCGCCGAGTTCGGCATTCGGTGCAATGCGTTGTTGCCTGGGTTGACGGATACCAAGTTTGCTTCGGCGCTGGTGAAGAACGAGGCGATCCTGAACACCGCGTTGCAGCAGATTCCGCTCAAGCGTGTCGCGGATCCGAGTGAGATGGCCGGTGCCGTACTGTATCTCGCCAGCGATGCGTCCAGCTATACCACTGGCATATCGTTGAATGTGGACGGCGGTTTCCTGTCCTGATTTTTTCACCGGATATACCAAGGCAGCCTCGGGGCTGCCTTTTTTTGTAATGCGAAAACGCCAGGTTACAGGCTGCCCCTTTGGGCTCCGACCTCAATATGTGCTAACGACGCGCACCCAATGCAGGAGCTCCGCGCCAAGAGAATATTTATTCCACATATTGCAT
>DQGF01000559.1:8977-9461 GCA_003525045.1 Pseudomonas sp.
GTGAATTTATATTCCATTAATAGCCCTCCTGAAAATAAAAATGCAAAAGGACCCCGGCTATGCACGAACTCGGTATCGGTCTCATCGGCACAGGCTTCATGGGCCGCGCCCATGCCTTGGCGTTTCGTAACGTCAGTGCAGTTTTCGACCTGCCCCTGAAACTCAAACTCGCCGCCCTGGCCGACGCCGATCCACAGCGCGCTCGCCACTGCGCCGACGCCTGGGGGTTCGACACCGCTCACAGCGACTGGCAGCAACTGATCGATGATCCCAAGGTCAACCTGATCGCCATCACCACGCCAAACCACCTGCACTACCCCATGGCCATGGCCGCCCTCGCCGCTGGCAAACCGGTGTACTGCGAAAAGCCACTGGCGGTATGTCTTGAGCAAGCCAATGCCATGCGCCAGGCGGCCAAAGCGGCAGGCGTGGTCACGCGGGTGGGTTACAACTATCAGCACAACCCGATCATCGGACTGGCTCT
>DQGF01000559.1:9760-10034 GCA_003525045.1 Pseudomonas sp.
ACAACCCGATCATCGGCCTGGCACGGGAACTGATCAAAAACGGCGACCTGGGGCAGATCATCAGCTTCCAGGGTGAGTTCAGCGAAGACTTCATGGCCGATCCCGCGTCGCCCTGGTCCTGGCGCTGCGACGCCGAGCATGCCGGTGGCGCGCTGGCGGATCTGGGCAGTCACTTGCTGGCCATGGCCCGTTATCTGCTGGGTGATGTGGAAGCCGTGTGCGCCGACACTCAGACCGTGCACCAGCAACGCCCCGCCACGACTGGCAGCCAGGA
>DQGF01000605.1:0-435 GCA_003525045.1 Pseudomonas sp.
CGAGCAGGCTCGCTCCCACATGAGGTCCGCGTTGTGTCAGCCGTGCCGCGAAAGCTGCTGGTTTTGACGCAAACGCATGTGCAGCAGTGGATAAGGCTGACCCATACCATCATGCTCGGAACGACCGATCACCTCAAAACCCTGTTTGAAGTAAAACCCCAGCGCTTGCGGGTTCTGCTCGTTGACGTCCAGTTCATCGGCATTCAGGTGTTCCATGGCATAGCGCAGCAACTGTTTGCCCAGGCCCTGGCCGCGATGCGCCGGGTCGATGAAGAGCATTTCGATCTTGCCCGCAGCGACCCCGGCAAACCCGGTGATGCGCTGGCGTGGATCTTTGGTGCAGATCAGCATCACCGCGTCGAGGTAGCGGGTCAGTACCAGGTTCTTCAGCAGCTCGATGTAGCTGTCGGGCAGAAAGTCATGGGTGGCGCGCAC
>DQGF01000605.1:778-991 GCA_003525045.1 Pseudomonas sp.
TCTTCGTAGTCGCTCTGTTTCGGCGTATGGATGACCGAATGGTGGCGCATGGCCCGATGCCCCTTTTACCGTTGATTGTGCGAGTCCTTTCTCCCACAAAACGATAGACGTAAAAAAGCCCCGCATCTCGTCAAGAGGGCGGGGCTTTTGCTATTTTTTGCGTTAGATCTGTTCAGCCCACAGGTCGTATTCGTCGGCGTCGGTCACTTTGCA
>DQGF01000605.1:1311-1445 GCA_003525045.1 Pseudomonas sp.
TCGTCGGCGTCGGTCACTTTGCACCAGACTTTGTCGCCCGGTTTCAGGTTGCTGCCGTTGTCGATGAACACGTTACCGTCGATTTCCGGAGCATCGAAGAAGCAACGGCCGACCGCGCCTTGCTCGTCGACTTC
>DQGF01000605.1:1727-1981 GCA_003525045.1 Pseudomonas sp.
ACCGCGCCTTGCTCGTCGACTTCATCGACCAGCACTTCGATTTCACGGCCAACGCGCATTTGCAGGCGCGCCGAGCTGATCGCCTGCTGGTGAGCCATGAAGCGGTCCCAACGGTCCTGCTTGACGTCGTCCGGCACGACGGCCAGGTCCAACAGGTTGGCCGGTGCGCCTTCGACAGGCGAGTACTGGAAGCAGCCAACGCGGTCGAGTTGGGCTTCGGTCAGCCAGTTCAGCAGGTACTGGAAGTCTTCTTC
>DQGF01000605.1:2316-3015 GCA_003525045.1 Pseudomonas sp.
GGGAAGCCGACGATGAAGGTCGACCGGATGATCAAGTCCGGGCAGATTTCGCGCCAGTTCTTGATGCGGGCGAGGGTCTTGTCTTCGAAGGCCGGGCGTTTCATGGCTTTCAGGACTTTCGGGCTGGCGTGCTGGAACGGGATGTCGAGGTACGGCAGGATCTTGCCGGCGGCCATCAGCGGGATCAGCTCGTCGACGTGCGGGTACGGGTAGACGTAGTGCAGGCGGACCCAGACGCCGAGGGTGCTCAGGGCTTCACAGAGTTCGGTCATGCGGGTTTTCACCGGCGCGCCGTTCCAGAAGCCGGTGCGGTATTTCACGTCGACGCCGTAGGCGCTGGTGTCCTGGGAGATCACCAACAGCTCTTTGACCCCGGCCTTGACCAGGCGCTGTGCTTCGTCGAGTACGTCACCGACCGGCCGGCTGACCAGTTTGCCGCGCATCGACGGGATGATGCAGAAGCTGCAGCTGTGGTTGCAGCCTTCGGAAATCTTCAGGTAGGCGTAGTGGCGCGGGGTCAGTTTGATCCCTTGTGGCGGCACCAGGTCGATCAACGGGTTGTGATCCTGGCGCGGCGGCACGGCGTCGTGCACGGCGTTGACCACTTGCTCGTATTGCTGCGGACCGGTCACGGCCAGTACGCTCGGGTGCACCTTACGAATGTTGCCTTCTTCGACGCCCATGCAGCCGGTGACGATG
>DQGF01000605.1:3319-5900 GCA_003525045.1 Pseudomonas sp.
CCGGTGACGATGACCTTGCCGTTTTCCTTGATGGCTTCGCCGATCACTTCCAGGGACTCGGCCTTGGCCGAATCGATGAAGCCGCAGGTGTTGACCACCACGACGTCAGCGTCCTGATAGGTGGACACCACGTCATAGCCTTCCATGCGCAATTGGGTAAGGATGCGCTCGGAGTCGACCAGTGCTTTGGGGCAACCCAGGGATACGAAGCCAACCTTTGGATTGGCCGGCGCAGGAGTGGTGGACATGTCTAACCTCGGTATTTGTGACGCCTCCAGCCGAAGTCGGCAAGGCGACAGACGGGCACTTGGTGTGCCTCTGATCAAAAAGTGCGCAATTCTAGCGATGGGGAGCGCTCTTGACCAGCTTTATGCAGGGAAATACGACGAGTGCTGCGCTATGCTTCGCGCCGTTACGCGTTACCGATTTTTCACAGTCAACGAAACGTCTGTAACAGTAAGTAAAACAGCGCATGCTGCACGGCAAAGCATAGTGCTTCTTCCAAAGAAGTCCGGGTCTGAGTAGTGGGAGTGGTAGATGGGTCAGGCAAGTAGTCAGGCGGCGGGCGCAGAGCATTCGGCGGCCAAGCCGATCGGCATGCTGGTCGCGGCGGTCGGGGTGGTTTATGGCGATATCGGCACGAGCCCGCTGTACACCCTCAAAGAAGTGTTTTCCGGTGGCTATGGCGTGCCCGTCAATCATGACGGGGTGCTGGGGATTCTGGCGCTGATCTTCTGGTCGCTGATCTGGGTCGTTTCGATCAAGTACATGATGTTCGTCCTGCGCGCCGACAACCAGGGCGAAGGCGGGATCATGGCCCTTACCGCGCTGGCCCGGCGGGCGGCGGCGGGGCGTGCCAAATTGCGTACGTTGCTGGTGGTCTGCGGGCTGATCGGTGCGGCGCTGTTTTATGGCGACAGCATGATCACGCCGGCGATTTCCGTGCTCTCGGCGATTGAAGGCTTGGGGCTGGCATTCGAGGGTATCGACCATTGGGTGGTGCCGCTGTCGTTGATCGTGCTGGTGGCGCTGTTTCTGATTCAGAGTCACGGCACCGCGCGGATCGGCATTCTGTTCGGCCCGATCATGGTCACCTGGTTTGTGGTGCTGGGGGCGCTGGGTGTCTACGGCATCCTGCAGCACCCGGAAGTGTTGCAAGCAATGAACCCGATCTGGGGCGTGCGCTTCTTCGTCGTGCACCCGGGCATGGGCGTGGCGATCCTCGGCGCGGTGGTGCTGGCGTTGACCGGTGCCGAAGCGCTGTACGCCGACATGGGCCACTTCGGTCGCAAACCGATTGCCCGTGCGTGGTTCATCCTGGTGCTGCCGGCGCTGGTGCTGAACTACTTCGGCCAGGGTGCGCTGCTGCTCGGCGATCCGGAAGCCGCGCGTAACCCGTTCTACCTGTTGGCACCGAGCTGGGCGCTGATTCCATTGGTAGGCTTGTCGACTCTGGCCACGGTAATTGCCTCCCAAGCGGTGATTTCCGGTGCGTTCTCCCTGACGCGTCAGGCGATCCAGCTCGGCTACATTCCGCGCATGCACATCCAGCACACCTCCAGCGCCGAACAAGGCCAGATCTACATCGGCGCGGTGAACTGGGCGCTTATGGTCGGTGTGATCCTGTTGGTGCTGGGCTTCGAATCCTCCGGCGCCCTGGCCTCGGCTTATGGTGTGGCGGTGACCGGCACCATGCTGATGACCACCATCCTGGTGTCGGCGGTGATGTTGCTGCTGTGGAAATGGCCACCGATCCTCGCGGTTCCGGTGTTGCTCGGATTCCTGTTGGTGGACGGTTTGTACTTCGCCGCCAACGTGCCGAAAATCGTTCAGGGCGGGGCGTTCCCGGTGATCGCCGGTATCGCGCTGTTTGTGCTGATGACCACCTGGAAACGCGGCAAGCAACTGCTGGTGGAGCGTATGGACGAGGGCGGATTGCCGCTGCCGATCTTCATCAGCAGTATCAGCGTGCAACCGCCGCATCGCGTCCAGGGCACCGCGGTGTTCCTTACCGCGCGTCCGGACGCCGTGCCTCACGCGCTGTTGCACAACTTGTTGCATAACCAGGTGCTGCACGAGCAAGTAGTGCTGCTGACGGTGGTCTACGAAGACATTCCCCGGGTACCGCCACAACGGCGCTTCGAGGTTGAATCCCACGGCGAAGGATTCTTCCGGGTGATCCTGCACTTTGGTTTTATCGACGAGCCGGACGTGCCGCAAGCGCTGAAGTTATGTCATCTCGCTGACTTGGACTTCAGTCCGATGCGCACCACCTACTTCCTCAGCCGCGAGACGGTCATCGCCTCCAAGCTCGAAGGCATGGCTCGCTGGCGCGAGGCGCTGTTCGCCTTCATGTTGAAGAATGCCAATGGCAATTTGCGGTTCTTCAATCTGCCGCTGAATCGGGTGATTGAGTTGGGGACTCAGGTGGAGATGTAGGGCCCTATCAAAAAGCCCCCGTTGCCAGTGCGGCTGCGGGGGCTTTTTTGTGGGCGAGTACATTCCTTGAATACGATGACGAACCAATGTGGGAGCAACTGTCTTGATGACCTTTTTTTGAAGGCTTTTTGATAGACAGCAG
>DQGF01000063.1:0-166 GCA_003525045.1 Pseudomonas sp.
TGACGCTGGAAATGGTCACCGACAAGGAACGCGATTACCTGTGGAATTACTACGCGGCCGACCGTCGGGCGCGGATTAACCTGGGCATCCGCCGTCGCCTGGCGCCGTTGATGGAACGCGACCGCCGCCGCGTGGAGCTGCTTAACAGCCTGCTGCTGTCGATGCC
>DQGF01000063.1:301-4443 GCA_003525045.1 Pseudomonas sp.
CACGACGAGCTCACGCTCGAGATGGTGACGAGCAAGGAGCGCGACTACCTGTGGCAGTTTTACGCCTCCGACAAGCGCGCCCGGATCAACCTCGGCATCCGCAAGCGCCTGGCGCCCCTCCTTGAGCGCGACCGCCGGCGTATCGAGCTGCTCAACTCGCTGCTGCTGTCGATGCCCGGCACGCCGACCCTGTATTACGGCGATGAAATCGGCATGGGTGACAACATCTACCTTGGCGACCGCGATGGCGTGCGTACGCCGATGCAGTGGTCCATCGACCGAAACGGCGGTTTCTCTCGCGCCGACCCGGCCAGCCTGGTGCTGCCGCCGATCATGGATCCGCTGTACGGTTACCTGTCGGTCAATGTCGAAACCCAGGCCGGCGACCCGCATTCGCTGTTGAACTGGATGCGGCGCATGCTCACCGTGCGCAAGCAGTCCAAGGCGTTCGGTCGCGGCACGCTGAAAATGCTTTCGCCGAGCAACCGCCGGATTCTGGCTTACACCCGTGAATTCACCGGGCCGGATGGCAAGTACGAAATCATCCTGTGTGTCGCCAACGTATCGCGCAGTGCGCAAGCGGCGGAGCTGGACCTGTCCGCCTACGCCGGCATGGTGCCGGTGGAGATGCTCGGCGGTAACGCCTTCCCGCCGATCGGCCAGTTGAATTTTCTGTTGACCCTGGCCCCTTACGGATTTTATTGGTTCGGTCTCGCAGCGGAGAATCAAATGCCCAGCTGGCACGTAGAACCGGCGCAAAGCCTTCCGGACTTCACGACGTTGGTGCTGAAGAAACGCATGGAAGAACTGCTCGAAGCGCCGTCACGTGGCACGCTGGAGCAGGGCATCCTGCCAAGCTGGTTGCAAAACCGCCGCTGGTTCGCGGGTAAGGACGCAGCCATCGAGAAGGTCCACCTGGCCTATGGCGTGCGCTTCGGTGATGCGCAGCATCCGGTGTTATTAAGTGAACTCGAAGTCACCAGTGGCGGACAGACCAGCCGTTACCAATTGCCGTTCGGCTTCATTGCCGATGATCAGTTCGGCCCCGCGTTGCCGCAGCAACTGGCGCTGTCTCGGGTACGACGCGGACCTCAGGTCGGTTTGATCACGGATGCGTTCGCCCTGGAAAACTTCATCCGCGCGGTGTTGCAGGGCATGCAGAACAACACCGTGTTGCCTTCGGATGGCGGCGAGATCCGTTTCGAAGCCACCGCCGAACTGGCCAAGCTGGGCCTCACGGCTGAGCCGGAGGTGCGCTACCTGTCCGCCGAGCAGTCCAACAGCTCGGTGGTGGTTGGTAGCAGCATGGTGCTCAAGCTGATCCGCAAAGTTGCCTCGGGCGTGCACCCGGAACTGGAAATGAGCGCGTACCTGACCGGCGCCGGTTTCGCCAATATCTCGCCACTGCTGGGCTCGGTCATTCGTCGCGATGGCGCGGGCGAGGACAATCTGTTGATGATTGCCCAGGGCTACCTGAGCAATCAGGGCGATGCCTGGGAATGGACGCAGAACAACCTGGAACGGGCGTTGCGCGATGAACTGGCCGATGCCATGTCCGAGCAGGAACAGCATTACAACGCCCTCGGCGAGCTGAAAGACTTCGCCGGCATGCTCGGCCAGCGCTTGGGGGAAATGCACCAGGTGCTGGCGGCACCGACCGACAACCCGGACTTCGCGCCGCAAGTCACCACGCAAAAGGAGGCTCTGGCCTCGGCCAAGGATGTGGCGGCGCAGCTGGAAAACGCCCTGAAGTTGCTCAAGCAGCATCAAAGCGAACTGAACCTGGCGGACAAAACCCTGGTCAGTCGTTTACTGGACAACAAAAAAGCTGTGCTCAATCACATTCAAGAGCTGGGCAAAAAGGCGGTAGGCGGCTTGCGTATCCGCGTCCACGGCGACTTGCATCTTGGGCAGGTGCTGGTGATCAAGGGCGACGCATACCTGATCGACTTCGAAGGCGAGCCGGCGCGTCCTCTGCCCGAGCGACGTGGCAAACACAGCCCTTATAAAGATGTGAGTGGAGTGTTGCGTTCTTTCGACTACGCTGCGGCGATGACGATCAATGTGCATAACGTCGATAACACCGACCTGGCACAGGCTGCTCGCCAGCGTGTCGCCGAGCGCTATTTAAGTGAAGCGCGAAAAGCATTTGTCGACGCTTATCGGCTGGCGGCAGCTAGTCTTGCTCATGCATGGCAAGATCCGGAAGGCGAGGACGCCGCGCTGGCGTTGTTCGGTCTGGAGAAGGCGGCTTATGAGGTGGCGTATGAAGCTGAAAATCGCCCCACATGGTTGCCAGTGCCGTTGCACGGTTTGTATGGGCTATTGAGTGGGCTTAAACCCTTTTCCGATTTTGATGGAGAGTAGTCATGAGTTTCTCGAACAGGGAACAGGGTCATGCTAAGGAAGCGCTGCTGCCCAGGGCACGGGATATCGATGCTCTGGTACGTGCCGAGCATCACGACCCCTTTGCAATTCTCGGCCCCCATGGCGATGACGCCGGTGGGCAATTCATTCGGGCCTATCTGCCGGACGCCTTGAGCGTGCAGGTAGTGGCCAGGGACTCCGGCGAAGAACTCGGCAATCTTGAAGCCACCCAGACGCCGGGGTTGTTTGTCGGGCACTTTGATCGGGCGCAACCCTATCTGCTGCGCACCCGCTGGGCCGGTGGCGAACAGCTGTCCGAAGACCCTTACAGCTTTGGCCCGTTGCTCGGCGAGATGGACTTGTACCTGTTCGCCGAGGGCAATCACCGCGACCTCAGCGCTTGCCTCGGTGCGCAACTGAAAACAGTCGAGGGTGTCGATGGCGTACGATTCGCCGTTTGGGCGCCGAACGCGAAACGGGTGTCGGTGGTCGGTGACTTCAACAACTGGGACGGTCGCCGGCATCCCATGCGTCTGCGCCACCCTACCGGGGTCTGGGAACTGTTCATCCCGCGCATGCAAGCGGGGGAGGCCTACAAATACGAAATCCTCGGTGCCCACGGTATTCTGCCGCTCAAGGCCGACCCGATGGCCCTGGCCACCTCGCTGCCGCCGGACACTGCCTCGAAAGTGGCTTCGCCACTGACCGTCGACTGGCAGGATCAGGACTGGATGCAATCGCGCGCCGACCGTCATCGGCCGAGTGCACCGCTGTCGATCTACGAGCTGCACGCCGGCTCCTGGCAGTGCGAGCTGGATGACCTGGGCGAAGTGGCCCGCCAGTACACCTGGCACGAAATGGCCGAGCGCTTGATTCCGTATGTCAAGGAACTGGGCTTCACCCACATCGAATTGATGCCGATCATGGAACATCCGTTCGGCGGTTCCTGGGGTTATCAGTTGCTCTCACAATTCGCTCCGAGTGCCCGCTATGGTTCGCCGGATGACTTCGCGGCCTTCGTCAACGCCTGTCACCAGGCGGAAATCGGCGTGATCCTCGATTGGGTACCGGCGCATTTCCCGACCGATACCCACGGCCTGGCGCAATTCGATGGCACCGCATTGTATGAATACGGCAATCCGCAGGAAGGTTTTCACCAGGACTGGGACACGCTGATCTACAACCTGGGCCGCACCGAAGTGCACGGCTACATGCTGGCGTCGGCGCTGCACTGGCTCAAGCATTTCCACGTCGATGGCCTGCGGGTCGATGCCGTGGCGTCGATGCTGTATCGCGATTACTCGCGCAAGGCTGGCGAGTGGGTGCCAAACCGCCATGGCGGTCGGGAAAACCTTGAAGCCATCGACTTCCTGCGTCATCTCAATGATGTGGTCGACCTCGAAGCCCCCGGTGCCCTGGTGATCGCCGAAGAATCCACGGCGTGGCCCGGTGTCAGCCAGACCACCCAACAGGGCGGCCTGGGCTTCGACTACAAATGGAACATGGGCTGGATGCACGATTCGCTGCATTACATCCAGCAGGACCCGGTGTACCGCGCCCATCACCACAACGAACTGAGTTTCGGCCTGGTGTATGCCTGGTCCGAGCGCTTCATCCTGCCGATCTCCCACGACGAAGTGGTCCACGGCAAGCATTCGCTGATCGACAAGATGCCAGGCGATCGCTGGCAGAAATTCGCCAACTTGCGGGCGTACCTGAGTTTCATGTGGGCGCATCCGGGCAAGAAGCTTTTGTTCATGGGCTGCGAGTTCGGC
>DQGF01000428.1:0-2202 GCA_003525045.1 Pseudomonas sp.
GTAGGAGCGAGGCTTGCCCGCGACGAGGTCGGTCCACGCGACAGAAATCCTGAGATGGTCTTTACTCTGAAGCGCGCAACCTTCAATCGCCAAGGAGAAAGAGCATGTCCGGATGGTACGAAGTGAGTAAAAGCAGCAACGGTCAGTTCAAATTTGTACTGAAGGCCGCCAACGGCGAAACCATTCTGACCAGCGAGCTGTACACCACCCGCGCGACCGCCGACAAAGGCATCGCGTCGGTTCAAGCCAACAGTCCGCTGGACGAACGCTACGAGAAGAAAACCACCAAAGATGGCCATCCTTACTTCAATCTCAAGGCCGGTAACCACGAGACGATTGGCAGCAGCGAGGCTTACTCCTCCGATGCTGCACTGGATAAAGGCATCGCCAGTGTGAAGGCCAACGGCCCGACCAAGGTGATCAAGGACAAGACTTTGCCGGTGCTCTGATCACACCATTCAAGTCCAATACACACCCTCTGGGAGCGAGCTTGCTCGCGAAGGCGGTTTAACATTCGACGAAGATATTGAATCTGAGACCGCTATCGCGAGCAGGCTCGCACACAGGGGATTTGTGTGCACCGCAGATCCAATGTGGGAGCGAGCCTGCTCGCGAAGGCGTCAGCCGCATCGCCGCTAAACCTCGACCGGTACGGTCAGTTTCGGGCGACCGAGTGCATGCGTCTTCGAATCAAAAAACCGCAACTCAACCCCGGTCCCTTCAAACACCTTCGCGTAATGCCGCTTCTGATGCTGAATGAACGCCTTGCTGCGTGGATAAATCGAAATCGCCATCACCTTCGGTCTAGCCCGGCGCAACGCATGGACGATATGGCTGTCCTGCTCGCCCAAGGCATGACCAAAGATGCACAAGCCATCGCCATGCCCCAATAACTGGTCATAGCAGAACGACAGATAATCCGAGCTGCGGATGGTCTTGAGCTTGTCCTGAGCCGGGCCTTCATTGACGAACAGCGGCACGTCGTCGAGGGTCTTGATCGTATTATTGATCGCGAAACTGCCCAGCAACGTACCCTCGGTCGACATCAGCTTGCGCGCCGTGCCGTCCTGGTTGCGTACCAGATGCAGGCCACCGTGCAGGTACAGCAGCCGGGTTTTATCGGTCGCCGTGTTGCTCAAGTCGAAGCTCGGTTCCGCCCCCTGGAACAAGTCGCTGATCGCATCAGGCTGGTGCTGGATCGCCCAGTAGTTGAGCAAGTCGTAGTTGGTGGTGAACACGGTCCGATAACTGCCCAGTTCCTCGCTGATGGTCGCCAGTGTCGAAGGCATCACCAACCGCCACGGGATGTGCACCGCGTGCACGGTGTTGATCAGTGCTTCCTTGATCGCGTAGTAGCGATTGCGCGGTGCGGCGGAGCTGACGGCGAGGGCTTTGTTGACCCGGCTGGTGGTTTTCAGCGCGCTGAGGACCTGTTCGAAGCTGCGCGTCTGCATAGCGTCGAACACGCTCAGCTCGGACTGGCTCAGGGGCTTTTCTTCGACGGTGCGAGCGTTCTCGAACAGTGAGTCATAGCCGAAGTCATCCCACACGGCGCGGCTGGCGCCGTTACCCACCAGCAGGCCACTGAACGAGGCGGTGGCGCGCAAGGCGTTCCAGTCTTCAAGTTGGGCATCGACATCCTGGAAATCGGTCATTGCGTTCGGCGTCTCAAAACAAAAGGTCTGATGGGCGGCGACTTTATCACGACCGAGACTTGAGCCAGATCAAGTTACTGCGTGAGCGATAGGTCGATCCTGGGTACCCGCTGGATCGGCCCTCCGATTCAATCCCAGCCAGGAGTCTCGCTCATGAGCAGCACGTTTTTTATTCCCGCCGTGAACATCATGGGCATCGATTGCCTCGACGAAGCCATGATCGCCATCGGCAAGTACGGCTTTCGCAAGGCGCTGATCGTCACCGACGCCGGGCTGGCCAAGGCCGGCGTGGCGAAGATGATTGCCGAGAAGCTGGTGATGCAGGACATCGACTCGGTGATCTTCGATGGCGCCAGGCCGAACCCGAGCACCGCCAATGTCGCGAGCGGCCTGGTTCTGCTCAAGGAAAGCCGGTGTGATTTCGTGGTCTCCCTGGGCGGCGGGTCGCCCCATGACTGCGCCAAAGGCATCGCCTTGTGCGCGACCAACGGCGGGCAGATCCGTGACTACGAAGGCGTCGATCAATCGACCAAGCCGCAACTGCCGC
>DQGF01000428.1:2463-2606 GCA_003525045.1 Pseudomonas sp.
CGCGATTATGAAGGCGTCGATCAATCCACCCAACCGCAACTGCCGCTGATCGCCATCAACACCACCGCCGGCACGGCCAGCGAAATGACCCGCTTCTGCATCATCACCGACGAATCCCGTCACGTGAAAATGGCCATCGTCGA
>DQGF01000158.1:0-1774 GCA_003525045.1 Pseudomonas sp.
GCAAGCCTGGCTCCTACAAAAGCGGTTTAATCGTCGCTGATGGTGATATTCGGCATCGCCGGTGTCGCCGCTTCCTGCAACACGATTCGCGCGCCGACATGGCGGGCCAGTTCCTGATAGACCATCGCAATCTGGCTGTCAGGCTCGGCGATCACCGTTGGCTTGCCGCCATCGGCCTGCTCGCGGATGATCATCGACAGTGGCAACGAGGCCAGCAGCTCGACGCCGTACTGGTTGGCCAGTTTCACCCCGCCGCCCTCACCGAACAGATGCTCGGCATGTCCGCAGTTGGAGCAGATGTGCACGGCCATGTTTTCCACGACGCCGAGCACCGGGATGTTGACCTTGCGGAACATCTCCACACCTTTGCGCGCGTCCAGTAGTGCCAGGTCCTGTGGCGTAGTCACAATCACCGCACCGGCCACCGGGACTTTCTGCGCCAGGGTCAGTTGGATGTCACCGGTGCCTGGCGGCATGTCGATAACCAGGTAATCCAGATCGCCCCAAGCGGTTTGCGTGACCAGTTGCAACAGCGCACCGGAAACCATCGGCCCGCGCCAGACCATCGGCGTGTTGTCGTCAGTCAGGAACGCCATGGACATGACTTCGACGCCATGGGATTCGATCGGCACGAACCATTTCTGATCCTTGACCTTTGGTCGGGTGCCTTCGGGGATACCGAACATGATGCCCTGGCTCGGACCGTAGATGTCCGCGTCGAGAATCCCGACCTTGGCGCCTTCACGGGCCAGGGCCAGCGCGAGGTTGGCGGCGGTGGTGGATTTGCCCACGCCACCCTTGCCGGAAGCCACGGCCACCACGTTCTTGACGTTGGCCAGGCCCGGAATTTGTGCCTGGGCCTTGTGCGCGGCGATTACGCTGGTGATGTCGACGCGAGCGGTGGTCACGCCGTCGAGGCCTTCGATGGCCATTTGCAGCATCTGCGCCCAGCCACTTTTGAACAGGCCCGCGGCGTAGCCCAGCTCCAGCTGGACACTGACGCGATCGCCCTGGATGTCGATGCTGCGCACGCACCCGGCGCTGACCGGGTCCTGGTTCAGGTAAGGGTCGGTGTATTGGCGAAGGACGGCTTCCACCGCTGCGCGATTGACGGCGCTCATGGGCAACTCCGATAGCAAGACTGGAAAATCAGGCGGGTATCCTAACCGTTCTAGATCATAGACGGCATGCCCGCCGATGATTTGTGGCAAACACATCCCTGTGGCGAGGGAGCTTGCTCCCGCTCGGCTGCGCAGCAGTCGCAATAGGACTGACTCGGTGTGCCTGACAGATCGGCATCGCCGGGTTTGGGGCGGCTTCGCCACCCAGCGGGAGCAAGCTCCCTCGCCACAGTTTTTTGCGATCGCCGCATTTGGATACAGGCACACGGGGTGAAAAATATGCGCCAGCGCTTTATAGTGGCCGACCTCCGTTTCATCAAGTAGCCGAGCCCCATGTCCGAGCCACGCAAGATCCTCGTCACCAGCGCCCTGCCCTATGCCAATGGTTCGATCCACCTCGGCCATATGCTGGAATATATCCAGACCGATATGTGGGTGCGCTTCCAGAAGCACCGCGGCAATCAATGCATTTATGTCTGCGCCGACGACGCCCACGGTTCGGCCATCATGCTGCGCGCAGAAAAGGAAGGCATCACCCCGGAACAATTGATCGCCAACGTCCAGGCTGAACACAGCGCCGACTTTGCCGAGTTCCTGGTGGACTTCGACAACTTCCACTCCACTCACGCCGAAGAAAACCGTGAGCTGTCGAG
>DQGF01000158.1:2144-3893 GCA_003525045.1 Pseudomonas sp.
CAGTACTTCGACCCGGAAAAGAAAATGTTCCTGGCCGACCGCTTCATCAAGGGCACTTGCCCGAAATGCGGCACCGAAGACCAGTACGGCGACAACTGCGAAAAATGCGGCGCAACCTACGCACCGACCGACCTGAAGGATCCGAAGTCGGCTATCTCCGGCGCCACCCCGGTGCTCAAGGATTCCCAGCACTTCTTCTTCAAACTGCCGGACTTCCAGGAAATGCTGCAGGCCTGGACCCGCAGCGGCACCCTGCAAGAAGCCGTCGCCAACAAGATCGCCGAATGGCTCGATGCCGGCCTGCAACAGTGGGACATTTCCCGTGATGCGCCGTACTTCGGTTTCGAGATCCCTGACGAGCCGGGCAAGTACTTCTATGTCTGGCTGGACGCGCCGATCGGCTACATGGCCAGCTTCAAGAACCTGTGCGACCGCAAGCCGGAGCTGGACTTCGATGCGTTCTGGGGCAAGGACTCCACCGCAGAGCTGTACCACTTCATCGGCAAGGACATCATCAATTTCCACGCGCTGTTCTGGCCAGCCATGCTCGAAGGCGCCGGGTTCCGCAAACCGACCGGCATCAATGTGCACGGCTACCTGACTGTCAATGGTCAGAAAATGTCGAAGTCCCGTGGCACTTTCATCAAGGCCCGGACCTATCTGGATCATTTGTCGCCGGAATACCTGCGTTACTACTACGCGGCCAAGCTGGGCCGTGGCGTCGACGACCTGGACCTGAACCTCGAAGACTTCGTGCAGAAGGTCAACTCCGACCTGGTCGGCAAGGTCGTCAACATCGCCAGCCGTTGCGCGGGCTTCATCCACAAAGGCAACGCTGGCGTGCTGGTGGCCGGCAATGCCGCGCCGGAACTGACCGAAGCGTTCCTGGCCGCTGCGCCAGGCATCGCCGAAGCTTATGAAGCTCGCGATTTTGCCCGCGCCATGCGCGAGATCATGGGCCTGGCCGACCGCGCGAACGCCTGGATCGCCGACAAGGCACCGTGGTCGCTGAACAAACAGGAAGGCAAGCAGGACGAAGTCCAGGCCATCTGCGCCCTGGGCATCAACCTGTTCCGCCAGCTGGTGATCTTCCTCAAGCCGGTATTGCCGCTGCTGGCCGCCGATGCCGAGGCGTTCCTGAATGTCGATCCGCTGACCTGGAACGATCACGCCACCCTGCTCAGCAACCATCAGCTGAACGAGTTCAAACCGCTGATGACCCGTATCGACCCGGTCAAAGTGCAAGCCATGACCGACGCTTCGAAAGAAGACCTGACGGCCAGCCAGACTGACACCGGCGATGCCGCGCCTGCCGGCAACGGCGAATTGGCCAAGGATCCGCTGTCGCCGGAGATCGAATTCGACGCCTTCGCCGCGGTCGACCTGCGCGTTGCCCTGATTCTCAAGGCCGAAGCTGTGGAAGGTGCCGACAAACTGCTGCGCCTGACGCTGGACATCGGTGACGAACAGCGCAACGTTTTCTCCGGGATCAAGAGTGCCTATCCGGATCCGGCCAGGCTCGAAGGTCGCCTGACCATGATGATTGCCAACCTCAAGCCACGCAAAATGCGCTTCGGCATCTCCGAAGGGATGGTGATGGCCGCCGGACCTGGCGGTGAAGAAATCTACCTGCTCAGCCCCGACAGTGGCGCCAAACCAGGTCAGCGCATCAAGTAACGCTCTGCGGTCAATCGATCCCACAGTCGTGCCTGGCGCGCCTGTGGGATTTTCATGTCTGGCCCGCCCTCG
>DQGF01000158.1:4180-15193 GCA_003525045.1 Pseudomonas sp.
CGTGGCTGTGGGATTTTCATATCTGGTCCGCCCTCCTTCCTTGCCGGATAATGCCTAACCTTGTTAGACAGCTTAATTAGAAAGCCCCCGTTCTTGCCGGCACGATCATGACCGAGATACTGCTTACGCTTATCAGCGCTGCCCTGATCAACAACCTCGTGTTGCACTGGCCGCTGGGCGTCGATCCACTGTTGGGCAGCGAGCGCCGCCAAGTGCATGCGCTGGGCATTGCGACGACAGGCCTGATGCTGATTGTCGGCATGTCGAGCCACGCGCTTTATCATTGGCTGCTGGTTCCTTTGGGGCTGACGTCGCTACGTCTGTTCGTGTTTCTGCCACTGAGCGTGCTGTTGATCGCGCCAATGTTGAAACTGCTTGCGCGGTTGCTTGAGAAGCTTTCGTTCGAGGGCCTCTGGCCGCTGCTGCTGGGTAACGCCGGGGTGCTCGGTCTGGCGCTGATCAACGCTCAGGATGACAAAGGCTTCTTCCACGCCACGGCCTTGAGCCTCGGCGCCGGGCTGGGTTTCTGGCTGGTACTGAGCCTGTTCAGCGACTTGCGCCAGCGCACACTCGATAACGATATCCCCCTGCCCTTTCGCGGCCTGCCGATCGATCTGATCGGCGCCGGACTGATCGCAGTGGCTTTTCTCGGATTCAGCGGGCTGATCAAAACATGAGTCTGATTCAACGCATCGACGCCCTTTTGCCGCAGACCCAGTGCGGCAAATGCGGCCACCCCGGATGCAAGCCTTACGCCGAAGGCATCGCCAGCGGCGAGCCGATCAACAAGTGCCCGCCGGGCGGCAACGAAACCATCGAGGCCCTGGCTGAACTGCTGAAGGTACCGGTGCTGGACCTGGACATCAGTCGCGGTTCGGCTCCCGCGCAAATCGCCTATATCCGCGAGGCCGAGTGCATCGGTTGCACCAAATGCATCCAGGCTTGCCCGGTGGACGCCATCGTCGGTGCAGCCAAACTGATGCACACGGTCATTGTCGACGAATGCACCGGTTGCGACCTCTGTGTAGCGCCCTGCCCGGTGGATTGCATCGAGATGCGGCCATTGCCGTTGACCACGGTAGTACCGGTCGTCGGCGGCCTGGCGTTCACTCTTGATGAGCAACGGGCTCGCGCCGCCAAACGCAATCACGCACGGCGCCGCTTCGAACAGCGCAACGCCCGCTTGCGTCGCGAAGAAGAACAGAAACTCGCCGAGCGCCACGCCCGCGCGCAACGTGCCGTACCGCAGCACAGTGACGTGACGCTCGACCCGGTGCAGGCAGCCCTTGAACGCGTCCGCGCGCAAAAGGCCGCCAATGCCGATGCGGCACTGAAAAAGGCCAGGATCGACCTGGCGATGAGCCGCGCGCAACTGAACAAATCGCTCAAGGCTTTCGGGCATCCGCCGACTTTCGAGCAGCAATCGCAACTGATCGTGCTGCAACAGCAGTTCGAGGCCGCCGAGCAAGCCTTGGCCAGACTGGAGGGCGGTGCTGCACCTGCCCCGGCGCCTGTTGTCCCGGTGAAGAATGCGCAGCTGAATCGGGCGAAGATCCAATTGGCCATGCGCCGTGCCGAACTCAAGAAAGCTCAAGCCAGTGAAGCATCGGTCGAACATATTGAAGCGTTGGAGCGCGCGGTGATTGAAGCCGAGCACCAGGTGGATGCCCATGCCACTTCTTGAATCGGTCGACGAACGCCTCCAGCAGGCCATGAAGCTGGTGTTGCTGGCCACCGTGCCGGGGATGCTGGTGTTGTTCTGGTTGTATGGCTGGGGCGTGTTGATCAACCTGATTCTGACGGGTGTGACCGCACTGGCGGTTGAATCGGCGGTGTTGCAGCTGCGCAAGCGCCCCATCAAACCGACCTTGAGCGACGGCAGTGCGCTGGTCAGTGCGACGCTGTTGGCACTGGCCTTGCCGCCTTATTGCCCGTGGTGGCTGACGGTCAGTGCCGCGGCCTTTGCGCTGTTGTTTGGCAAGCACCTGTATGGCGGCGTCGGCAAGAATCCGTTCAACCCGGCCATGCTCGGTTTTGCCCTGGTGTTGGTGGCCTTTCCCCAGCAGATGACCCACTGGCCATCGTCCCATGGCATGGACCTGCTCGGCGGCTTGCGCCAGGTGTTCGGCTTCAGTCTCGGCCAGACGCCGGATGCCTGGGCCCAGGCCACGGCTCTGGACAGCCTGCGGATCAACAAAAGCCTGACCATGGACGAACTTTTCACCGGCAACCCGGCATTCGGCCACTTCGGCGGACGTGGTATGGAATGGGTCAACCTGGCCTTTCTGGCGGGTGGCGCGTTTCTGCTGCAACGGCGGGTGTACAGCTGGCATGCGCCGGTCGGCATGCTGGCCAGCCTGTTCGTGATCAGTCTGCTGTGCTGGAACGGCTCCGGCTCCGATTCCCATGGTTCACCACTGTTTCATCTGCTCACTGGCGCGAGCATGCTGGGCGCATTCTTTATCGTCACCGAACCGGTGTCCGGCGCCAAAAGCCCCGGTGCCCGACTGCTGTTCGGCGTGGGCGTGGGACTGCTGACGTATTTGATTCGCACCTGGGGCGGCTATCCGGACGGCGTTGCCTTTGCCGTACTGCTGATGAACCTGTGCGTACCGGCGCTGGAGCGGATCGCCGTGTCCAGGCAGGAGCGGATGGAGCCATGAGTCGAGCGGCGAGCGTTGTGATCCTGATGTTACTGGCAGGCCTGGGGATTGGCGCGACCTACCTCATTCAGCGCACCAGCGCGCCACACATTGCGGCGCAACAGCGCCTGATCGACAGTCGAAACCTGCTCGACCTGCTGCCCGCTGACAGTTATGACAATCAGCCGCTGGAACAGCCCCTCAGCCTTGCAAAAACAGAATTGCCTGACAGCACGCTGCTGGGTGGCTACAAGGCGACCAAGGCCGGACAACCCAGCGCCGTATTGCTGCGCAGCCAGACCCTGGGCTATGCAGGTTCTATCGAGTTGCTGATCGCCATCGGTGCAAATGGCCAGTTGCTGGGTGTCAAAACCCTCAATCAAGCGGAAACCCCAGGGCTGGGTGGCAAGATTGCCGACTGGCCCAATGCCTGGCTTCAAGTCTTTGCCGGCAAATCGCGAGCCGAACCCGGCGATGCGGGCTGGGCGCTGAAAAAAGATCAGGGGACATTCGATCAGATCGCTGGCGCGACCATCACTTCAAGAGCGGTGATCAACGCCATCCATGACGCGTTGCGCTACTTCGATGAACACTCGCAACAGCTGATCGGGAGTAGCGCCCATGAATAACTCATCGACTCTGCAAAATTCGCTGATGCTGGCGCCCCTGATCGGCGCGACGGACTCACTGATGAAGGCGCTGGGCGTGTGGCTGATATTCATCGTGGTGAGCAGTGTCTTTGGCATGTGCATGGGCGCCTTGCGCGATCGACTGATTCCGGCGACACACCTATTAGCCAGCGTCGTGCTGGCGGCCACGCTGACCAGTTGCGCGGAATTTGGGGCGCAAGCCTGGTCGCTTCAATGGCATCAACACTTGGGGGTGTATGCAGGATTGATTGCCTTGCAATGCGTCGTCATGGACCGGAGCGGTTTTTTCCAGCGTACATGGCGTGATCGCCTGCGCCTGTGTGGCCTGTTTGGCGCGTTGTTGATGGTTATGGGCCTGCTGCGAGAACTGATCGGCAGCAGCACACTGGGCAGCCACCTGCCGTGGCTGGCTGGCGCCACGCACCCGGACTGGCAAGGCTGGGTCCTGACCGCCGACGGTGGGTTGCGCCTGGCCATCCTGGTGCCCGGTGGATTCATTCTGCTCGGGCTTCTGCTCGCCGCCTGGCAGGCCTGGGCCCACCCGACTCCTTCACACTGACTGTCTTCGAGGAAAATCACTGTCCATGAATGCTGCAAAACGCCTGGAAATTTTCCGCAGGTTTCACGAAGACAACCCGGAACCGAAGACCGAACTGGCCTACTCGTCGCCGTTCGAATTACTGATCGCCGTGATTCTTTCGGCACAGTCGACCGATGTCGGCGTCAACAAGGCCACCGCCAAACTCTATCCGGTGGCCAATACGCCGGCCGCGATTCACGCCTTGGGCGTCGAGGGGTTGTCGGAATACATCAAGACCATCGGCCTGTTCAACAGCAAAGCGAAAAACGTGATCGAGACCTGTCGTTTGCTGGTGGAGCGCCATGGAGGCGAAGTGCCGCAAACCCGCGAAGCGCTGGAAGCGCTACCGGGTGTCGGCCGCAAAACGGCCAACGTAGTGCTCAATACCGCATTCCGTCAGCTGACCATGGCGGTGGACACCCATATCTTCCGGGTCAGCAATCGTACCGGGATTGCTCCGGGCAAGAATGTGGTCGAGGTCGAGATGAAACTGATGAAGTTCGTGCCCAAGGAATACCTGCTCGATTCCCATCACTGGCTGATCCTCCACGGTCGCTACGTCTGCCTGGCTCGCAAGCCCCGCTGCGGCAGTTGCCGGATTGAAGACCTGTGCGAATACAAGCACAAGACCTCGGACGATTGAGGCGCTATTACGTTTTTTGATCTATCGATTGAAAAAATCTTTTTTACCCGCCGCAAGAATGTCGATATAAGGAGCGCCAAAGGCAGCCTTAGCCTGGAGTTAACCTTATGAGTACTGGCAAAGAGCAATTGGACGTAGAAGACGACTTTACCCCCGTTGAGGCTGATGACGCCGAACCCGTGGTTGAAGCGGCAAAGACCAACCTCAGCAAACGCCGCACCATCGACAATCTGCTGGAGGAGCGCCGACTGCAAAAGCAATTGGCCGATTACGATTTTGACCTATGACACCTGAAAGCCTCCCGCAACGGAGGCTTTTTACTAAGTGCCGCCCCCGACAAACCTTTGCATGTCGTCAAACGCTGCCGCCGTTACACCAAGCCATTGCGTTGCGCCAATTCGATCAGATCGACCAGGGAGCGCGCATTGAGTTTCAACAACAAGCGAGTCTTGTAAGTACTGACGGTTTTATTGCTGAGGAACATTCCGTCGGCAATCTCCTTGTTGGTCTTTCCACGGGCCAATTGCTGCAAGACCATCATTTCCCGCCCGGAAAGACGATCGACCATATCGGCCTCACTGGCATTGCCCAGACTGGAACGCACAGTGTGCAAGGCTTGATTCGGAAAATAACTGTAGCCTGACAACACAGCCTTTATTGCACTGAGCAATTCGGTCAGATCCTGTTGTTTGCAGACATAGCCGGCAGCCCCCGACTGCATGCAACGCATAGAGAAATGCCCAGGAGCCTGCGACGTCAAAATCAATACTTTCATTGGCATGGCTGCCGATGTCAGACGCGCAATGACTTCCAACCCGTCGAGTTTCGGAATTCCAATATCCAGGATTACAATATCGGGCATAAGTTCGCGGGCAAGCTGTAACGCATCCACGCCATTATCTGTTTCTGCAATGACTTCGTAGCCATGACGTTCCATCAGCATACGTACCGCAAGACGAATGACGGGGTGATCATCCACGATCAGCACTTTATTCATGGGCAAGTCCAATTTTCGCTGTTCGAATTTTTAGAGCCCGCACAATAGCCTAGTCGTTTCCCCCATGGCATGCCGCCCCCCCCGGCCACCTACAGCAAGAGACATTCCCTACACACAATACAGATTATTCTTACAAAAAATCTTCGAATACAATGCATCAGAAAACGTGGCAGCCTCGCGACCTTGCATTTTTCAACAGTTTTTTGTATCGATTTGCAACCACAAAATAAAACAAAAAGACTCAGTGACCGGAAATACGGTACACAACGACTGTTGAGCTATCCTGAAAAGTAACCGATATTTTCCGAGCCAGGACTCATATCAAAACATCGCCCATTTATCATCCCTCTACCCATTCAGCCAAATAACAACGAAGTCTTTATTTAATAAAACAGATATACCCGAACCACTAACAAACAGTTACCCTCTGAGTAGCAGACCAAAATACCTCCCGCCAACCCATGAGAAAAGACAAACTTTAATGAGAATAAAACATGGAAAAAATCAAACAAAGAATCACCAACCCCATGACACTCATTGCGATCTTCGCAACACTGTCTGAAACTTCAGCAGCTATCTCCCTGCCCTTCCTCGATGAGGAAGACAGAGATATCTACGTCTGGTTCTTGATCAGCTTTCCTTTTTATTTGCTCTTTCTTTTCTTTGCCACACTCAACTTCAATTATCGGTCGCTTTACGCCCCCTCCGATTTTGAAAAAGGCGAGCACTTCATAAAAGCCATGAAAAACGCCGAGGGCCCGGAAAAGAGCGACTCCAGGATGACATCCAAAAACTTGGCCCGTCATCAATCGATGATTGATCCCCGATCCACTCACCCTCCCTGTTACGCACAGGACCCATCAGAAACGGATCGGCAGACCCCGGCGGAGCACTACGTCCGCCTGCCGGAGCGCCTCAAAGACCTGTACATCGTTGATGTTCGCGGGATGAGCCAAAAAGTCGAAATGGGCGCCTCGCTGGAGAGGATTCAAAAAGAACAGGGAAAACCTGCGCATGCCATCGTGTTCATCACATGTGCTGAATCGGAGAGACTACTGAAAGAGAGCACAATCAAACATTCAAAAAACGCAAAGAAACACAGTGCATCGCTCTATGTTGCTTACAATTTGAATTCAAATGGCGTGACGGTCATTGATCAAACGTATCCATTGACGAACAACAGTCAATAGCGCTTGAAGACCGGTCATAGGGTAGATAGGAAGGTAATCAGAACACTGCAGCGCACTGCCAGGCAGAACACCCCCCTTTCAGATTGGCGGCCTTGTCAACGACAAGGCCACCCATCCATTTCGCTCATCCACTACAGTGTCAAAGGTCTCAGAAAAGCTTCCGGCCTTTGTTCGCCGCAATACGCATGCGCAAGGCGTTGAGCTTGATGAAGCCCGCCGCGTCGGCCTGGTTGTAGGCGCCGCCATCTTCCTCGAAGGTCGCGATATTGGCATCGAACAACGATTCATCGGACTTGCGGCCAGTGATGATCACGTTGCCCTTGTACAGCTTCAGGCGCACAACGCCGTTCACGTGGGCCTGGGATGCATCGATCATCTGTTGCAGCATCAGACGCTCAGGGCTCCACCAGTAACCGGTGTAGATCAGGCTGGCGTATTTAGGCATCAGCTCGTCTTTGAGGTGAGCCACTTCGCGGTCCAGGGTGATCGATTCGATCGCACGGTGAGCGCGCAGCATGATGGTGCCGCCAGGGGTTTCGTAGCAGCCACGGGACTTCATGCCCACGTAACGGTTCTCGACGATGTCCAGACGGCCGATACCGTGTTCGCCACCGATACGGTTCAGGGTCGCCAGCACCGTGGCCGGGGTCATTTCGACGCCATCCAGTGCAACGATGTCGCCGTTGCGGTAGGTCAGCTCCAGGTACTGCGCCTTGTCAGGAGCCTTCTCCGGGGAGACGGTCCATTTCCACATGTCTTCTTCGTGCTCGGTCCAGGTGTCTTCCAGCACGCCGCCTTCATAGGAGATGTGCAGCAGGTTGGCATCCATCGAGTACGGGGATTTCTTCTTGCCGTGACGCTCGATCGGGATGTTGTGCTTTTCAGCGTAATCCATCAGCTTTTCACGGGAGAGCAGATCCCATTCGCGCCACGGAGCAATCACTTTCACCCCTGGCTTCAAGGCGTAGGCGCCCAGTTCGAAACGAACCTGGTCGTTGCCCTTGCCGGTGGCGCCGTGGGAAATGGCGTCAGCACCGGTTTCGTTGGCGATTTCGATCAGGCGCTTGGCGATCAACGGACGAGCGATGGAAGTACCCAGCAGGTACTCGCCTTCGTAAACGGTGTTGGCGCGGAACATCGGGAACACGAAATCGCGCACGAATTCTTCACGCAGATCGTCGATGTAGATTTCTTTTACGCCCATGGCCTGAGCCTTGGCGCGGGCCGGTTCGACCTCTTCGCCCTGACCCAGGTCAGCGGTGAAGGTCACGACTTCACAGTTATAAGTATCCTGCAGCCACTTGAGGATCACCGAAGTGTCCAGGCCGCCGGAATACGCCAGAACGACCTTGTTTACGTCCGCCATGCCATTACTCCACGGGGTTCTACGGAAAGCCGTCAAGTCTACCGGTCATGCAGAATAATTTACAGAGGCGCGACAGCTTATGACGACGAAGCGACAGATTATGTCGAGCGAGCGACGACTATGGCCGATTCAGGACGTCTTCGCCGTGGCCGATGCAGTTGCCTGAGGCGCCGGCGGCTCGATGGGCGCGACCCGCGCGAGCTGCACAATGACCCGACGGTTCTTCGCCCGGTTGGCAGCATTGGTGTTGGGCGCCAACGGATAACGTTCGCCGTGGAAGCGCAGGGTAATCTGCGATTCCTGAACACCGTTGGCCTTGAAGAACTCCATGACCGCCAGGGCCCGGCGCCGTGACAGGTCACGGTTGGTCAAGCGGTTGCCGCTGTTGTCGGAGTGGCCATCGAGCTCGACGTGATTGACTGTCGGGTCGGCCTTCATGAAGTCCAGCATCACTTGCAATTGCGCCTTGGCCTGCGCGTCGAGATCGAGCCCTTCGCCGGGGAAGCCGATCTCGGATTGCCTGATCTGCTGGAAATTCTTCGGCAGCAGTTTCGCCACACAACCCTGGTAATCGTTAAAGGCCTTGCTGAACTTGACCGGCAACAGACGCACTTCCGAGACCAGGCCGTCGCCCGAATAATGCCGCACCACCGGACTGCGACCGTCCATCAAGCCACTGAGCAATCGCCCGGCCTGAACCTGCGAACTGTTGAACAGCACATTGCCGCTGCCGATTCGCACGGAACCGAGGTTGATATCGCCACGCCCCGGCTGCCAAGGCGCTGCGGCCGCCAGCAACGTCGCCGATCCGCCACCGATCATCGCGTTGTAGGCCTTCAGACGAAACGTCGCCTGCTCACCGGCGCGGCGCACGAACTCACCCGATCCGAAATCGGTGATCGGTTGCGTCAGGCGGCACTCGAACTTGTCCCCTTCCACCGTCCACTCAATGCTCTCCATACGGGTCTGGAAAGTGAGCGCCATCGCGGGAAGGCTGGCAAACACACTGAGCAGGGCTAAATAACGCTGGCGCACGGGAGGCTCCACTGGCTTCTACAACAAAAAGACCGACACACAGATGTTCACGGCATACCTGTTGGATATCGGAAGCTTCCCGCAAAACTTGATAGCGAGTGCCTGGAAGAGTCTTTTCCGGTAGCATTCCCCAGAGTTTGACCCGCCTGGAATCCCCTCATGTCCGACCGCCTGACCCTGCTGCGTCCCGACGACTGGCACATTCATCTTCGCGATGGTGCCGTGTTGACCAATACCGTTGCGGATGTCGCGCGCACCTTTGGTCGCGCCATCATCATGCCCAACCTGGTACCTCCGGTGCGTAACGCCGCTGAAGCCGACAGCTATCGCCAGCGGATTCTCGCTGCACGCCCGGCTGGCAGTCGCTTCGAACCGTTGATGGTCCTTTACCTGACCGACCGCACCCAGCCCGAAGAAATTCGTGAGGCCAAGGCCCGCGGCTTCATTCACGCCGCCAAGCTTTATCCGGCCGGCGCGACCACCAATTCGGACTCTGGCGTCACCAGCATCGACAAGATCTTCCCTGCACTCGAGGCCATGGCCGAAGTCGGGATGCCCTTGCTGGTTCACGGTGAAGTCACCCGTGGCGATGTCGATGTATTCGACCGCGAAAAACTCTTCATCGATGAGCACTTGCGTCGTGTGGTCGAGCGTTTCCCGACGCTCAAAGTGGTGTTCGAACACATCACCACCACCGACGCCGTGCAGTTCGTCAATGAGGCCTCGGCCAACGTCGGCGCGACCATCACCGCCCATCACCTGTTGTACAACCGTAACCATATGTTGGTGGGCGGGATTCGGCCGCACTTCTACTGCCTGCCGATTCTCAAGCGCAATACGCATCAGGAAGCGTTGCTCGACGCCGCCACCAGCGGCAGCGACAAGTTCTTCCTTGGCACCGACTCGGCGCCCCATGCCCAGCACGCCAAGGAAGCCGCGTGCGGCTGTGCCGGTTGCTACACCGCTTATGCCGCAATCGAGATGTATGCCGAAGCCTTCGAACAGCGCAACGCGCTGGACAAGCTCGAAGCCTTCGCCAGCGTCAATGGCCCGCGCTTCTATGGCCTGCCCGTGAACACCGATCGCATCACCCTGGTCCGCGACGAGTGGACCGCCCCAACCAGCCTGCCCTTTGGCGAGCTGACCGTTATCCCGCTGCGCGCCGGTGAAAAACTGCGCTGGCGCCTGCTGGAGGAACACGCGTGAGTGAAGACCATTTCGACGACGAACAGGACGGTCAAGGCGGCGGAGGTGGTTCGCGCCACCCGATGGCTGAGCGCTTCCGTGGATACCTGCCAGTCGTTGTCGACGTTGAAACCGGTGGTTTCAACTCTGCCACTGACGCCTTGCTGGAAATTGCCGCGACTACCATCGGCATGGATGAAAAAGGGTTTGTATACCCCGACCACACTTACTTTTTTCGCGTAGAACCGTTCGAGGGCGCCAATATCGAAGCGGCCGCCCTGGAATTCACCGGGATCAAACTCGATCACCCGTTGCGCATGGCCGTGAGTGAAGAAGCCGCGCTGACCGATATCTTCCGCGGCATCCGCAAGGCTCTGAAAGCCAATGGTTGCAAACGGGCGATTCTGGTCGGGCACAACAGCAGTTTTGATCTGGGTTTCCTTAACGCGGCTGTCGCGCGTCTGGACATGAAGCGCAACCCGTTTCATCCGTTCTCCAGCTTCGATACCGCGACCCTGGCCGGTCTGGCTTACGGTCAAACCGTACTGGCCAAGGCCTGTCAGGCAGCCGATATCGACTTCGACGGTCGCGAGGCCCACTCGGCTCGTTACGACACCGAGAAGACGGCTGAGCTGTTCTGCGGCATCGTCAATCGCTGGAAACAAATGGGTGGCTGGGAAGACTTCAACGACTGATTTGTATGCGTCTGTAGGAGCGAGCTTGCT
>DQGF01000517.1 GCA_003525045.1 Pseudomonas sp.
GGCATCTGCACGTCCATCAGCACCAGATCGAAGGTCTCGCTCTGCACCGCTTTGACCGCGGCGTAACCACTTTCCACCGCGAGCACCTTGGCGCCCATGTCTTCGAGCAGGGTCTGCACCAGCAGCAGGTTGGCCGGATTGTCGTCGACACACAGCACCTTCGGCGCACGGCTGGACACCGGTTCGCCCGGCTCGTTACGCAATTGGCGCGGGTTGACCAGATCGGACAGGGCTCGCCGCAGTTTGCGGGTGCAGGCCGGTTTGGCCTGGAGCTGGCTATGGGGGTTGGGGACCGATAGGTGAAACAGCGTCTGTTCGGTGGTCGGGCACAGCACCAGCACTTTACAGCCCAGGTGTTCGAGGTCCCAGATGTGCTGGTTGAGGCGCTCCGGCGGCATGTCGTTGCTGGTGATGCCCAGCACCGCGAGGTCAATCGCCTGATCGGTCTGATGCGCGCCGGTCACGCCATTGGTCAGGCTTTCCAGGGTATTGAACGGGGTGACTTCGAGGCCGCAGTCCTCCAGTTGATGCTGTAACGCCTGACGGGCCAGTTCGTGGTTCTCCAGCACCGCCACCCGGCGCCCGAGCAGCGGCGGGCCAGGCAGGGCTTCGGCGTCGTCGCGGGCTTTTGGCAGGCTCAGACTGATCCAGAACTCCGAGCCTTCGCCCGGCGTGCTGTCGACCCCGATTTCGCCGCCCATCTGTTCGATCAAGCGCTTGGAAATCACCAGCCCAAGGCCGGTGCCGCCGGGTTGTCGGGACAGCGAGTTGTCGGCCTGGCTGAAAGCCTGAAACAGCGCGCGCACGTCCTGGTTCGACAGGCCGATGCCGGTGTCCTGGATGCTGATGCGCAGCTGCACGCTGTCCTCATGCTCTTCTTCGAGCATGGCCCGGGCGACAATGGTGCCTTCGCGGGTGAACTTGATCGCGTTACTGACCAGGTTGGTGAGGATCTGCTTGAGCCGCAACGGATCACCCACCAGCGACAGTGGCGTGTCGCGGTAAACCAGGCTCACCAGCTCAAGCTGCTTGGCGTGGGCGGCCGGGGCGAGGATGGTCAAGGTGTCCTGCAACAGGTCGCGCAGATTGAACGGAATATGGTCGAGCACCAGTTTGCCGGCCTCGATTTTAGAAAAATCGAGGATCTCGTTGATGATCCCCAGCAGGCTGTCGGCGGATTTTTCGATGGTGCCCAGATAGTCGAGTTGGCGCGGGGTCAGCTCGCTTTTTTGCAGCAGATGGGTGAAGCCGAGTATGCCGTTGAGCGGCGTGCGGATTTCATGGCTCATGTTGGCCAGGAATTCGGATTTGATCCGGCTCGCTTCCAGGGCCTCCTTGCGCGCCAGGTCGAGCTCGATGTTCTGGATTTCGATGGTTTCAAGATTCTGGCGTACGTCTTCGGTGGCTTGGTCGATGCTGTGCTGCAATTCTTCCTGGGCGTTTTGCAGGGTACCGGCCATGCGGTTGATACCGGACGCCAGTTCATCCAGCTCCTGACTGCCGAGGGGCGGCAGGCGGGTTTCCAGATGCCCGTCCTTGAGTTGCGTCACGGCTTGCTTGATCTGGTTCAGCGGCCGATTGATGGTGCGGCCCATGCGCAACGCCAGCAGCGCCGCGCCGCCCAGGCCTGCGCCGATCAACAGCAGGCTGGCGAACAGGCTGCGGTAACCACGCAGCAGCATGCCATTGTGCGACAGTTCGAGTTCGACCCAACCGAGCAGGCGGTCGGCTTCATCGGGGACCAGGTCACCGGCCAGATTGCGGTGCTTGCCGAATACCGGCAGCAAGTAGCGAGTCGCATCGTTGCCGCTGCGGTGCAGCATCTGCGAGCCGTCGCCCAGAGGGGCCGGATTGAGCATGATCGGGCCGGCATGGGCCAGTAGCGTGCGGTCCGGCGCAAGGAAGGTCACCGCGCGAACGTCCTGTTGCTCCAGTGATTGGGTGGCGATGCGTTCCAGCAGCTCGTTGTTCTTGTGGCTCATGGCCGGGGCCACCAGGGGTGCCAGCTGTTCGGCGATCATTTCGCCACGCTGCATGAGTTGGGCTTGCAGGTCGGACTGCTGCATCCAGGTAAAATAGCCACCCAGAACCAATGCCATCAGGCTGGTCGGCAACAGGGTCAATAACAGCACGCGGCCTTTAATTCCCAGTTTCTTGAGCACGCCTCTCTCCTGCATCCCGCTATTCAATGACCTGCACGTACGCCCGGCACGCACCACCTGCGCAGTGTATCGATTTGATCGCGGGCTATCCCGGTAAAATTGATGCAGTCATTCGTCGGCGGGATCGCTGCTTTTGTGCCGCGGGCAAACCTTGGGTTGCCCCTGGCGAGGCAATCTTGAATAATCGCCAACTGAGAATTATTTGCAGATACTCATGACTCCCATCTCTGTTGGCCATCCGCGCATCCTTTCCATCGAAGACGACCTCGTGCTCGGTGCCTATGTTCATGAGCACCTGGGACGTTGCGGGTTTCAGGTGACCTGGTGCCAAAACGGTCAGGAAGGCCTGGCCATTGCCCGCCAGCAAGCCTTCGACGTGGTGCTGATGGACATTCTGCTGCCCGGCCTGGATGGGCTGAACGTGCTGACGCAATTGCGCCAGAGCCATTCGACCCCGGTGCTGCTGATGTCTGCGCTCGGGGCCGAGGCCGATCGCATCAGCGGCTTTCGCCTGGGTGCCGATGATTACCTGCCCAAGCCCTTCAGCATGGTGGAGTTGCGGGTGCGCATCGAAGCGATCCTGCGGCGGGTTGCGCTCGACCGTCGACCGGCACCCGCACCGGTCGTCCCCTCGGCGGACAGCCTGAGGTTCGATGATGAGCTGTTTGACGTCTTTTACGCCGCCCAGGCTGCCGGCCTGACCCGTAGCGAGTATCGGTTGCTGGAAACACTGAACCGCAACGGCGATGAAGTGCTGAGCAAGGCCTTCCTTTATCAGCATGTGCTGCAACGCGGTTACGCGGCCCATGACCGCAGCCTCGACATGCACATCAGCCAGATTCGCCGCAAGCTCAAGGTCATCGGCTACACCGAGCGGGAAGTGCGCACGGTCTGGGGCAAGGGCTATGTTTTGAGTGCTGTCGATGAAATGGTCTGATCTGCCGGGCAGGCATTCGCTGTTTTGGAAGCTTGCCTGCTTGCTGGTGGCTTTCTGTCTGCTGATGATCTGGTTGAGCTGGTCCTGGGGCCGCTACATGGAACAGCGAAACCAGTTCCTGTCGGATGACGCCCGGGCCACCCTGACGCGCTATGCCGCCGAGGCCGAGCAGGCGTGGCAGCAGCGGCAGCACGCTGGCGTCGATGCATGGCTGCAGGGCATGCAACAGCGCGAAACGGGCTGGGTTGGCGTCATTGGCGGTGATTTGCAGTCGTTGAGCAGCCTGCCGCTATCGGACAAGGACATTCAGCGCCTGACCTTTCTGCGCGGCCTGGCCGGCCCCATCCATAAAAAAGGCCTGCCGTGGCTGCGGGTGCCGTTTCCCAACGACTCGACCGCCGGCAGTCTGGTGATCGAACTGCCCCAACGTTTTGCACCTGGGCGCTACCGGGTGTTCTGGCGCGTGATCACCAACGGCGTCATCCCCGGACTGTTCACCTTGCTGCTGTGCGTCGGGCTGTATCGGCTGCTGGTGGTCCCCCTCAATAACCTGCGCGAGCAGGCCAATGCGTGGCGTGCCGACCAGTTGGGCGTGCGTCTGTCGCGCCGCACGACCAACCGTTCCGATGAGTTGGGTGAGCTGGCCCGAGCCTTCGATCACATGTCCGAACGCCTGCAAAGCACCGTGGCCCTGCAACAACAATTGCTGCGCGATCTGTCCCACGAGCTGCGCACGCCGCTGAGCCGCCTGCGAGTGGCCAGCGAAAGCGAGCAAGGCCTGACGCAATTGCGCGAACGCATTGGCCGCGAGGTCGATGGCATGCAACGACTGGTGGAGGACACCCTGCAACTGGCCTGGCTCGACACCGAACGCGGGCCATTGCCCGACGAAGCGATCCAGATCCAGGCGTTGTGGGAAATGCTCACGGAAAATGCCTGCTATGAAAGCTGCTGGCCGGCCCATCAACTGCAATGCACGGTGGATTCGTCCTGCTGGGTTCGGGGCAATCTCAATACCCTGGCGCAGGCGCTGGAGAACATTCTGCGTAATGCCATTCGTCATTCACCCAGTAGCGGCATCGTCAGTCTTGGTGGCCGGCGCGATGGCGATTTCTGGCATTTGTGGCTGGAGGATCAGGGCGGCGGGGTGGCTGATGAGGATCTGGAACGGATCTTCTCGCCGTTCATCCGGCTTGACGGCGCGCGGCCGGGAAACGGTGGATTCGGGTTGGGGTTGAGTATCGCGAGGAATGCGGTGCAGCGGCAGGGTGGGAAGCTTTGGGCTGAGAATGCTGGGCTGGGGTTGCGGGTGAATATGCGGTTAGTGGCTGATGCCGATGGCGTCAGTGATGACGCCTTCGCGAGCAGGCTCGCTCCCACATTGAAGGGATGTCGGCCACAAATTGTGTAATCACCTCAGATCCCCTGTGGGAGCGAGCCTGCTCGCGAAGAGGCCCTGCCAACCGCTACCGTGCTGATTTTGCGGGCGCGTTCGCGAATTTTTGTACGACATTTCCTAAAGTGTTTTGCCGGCACCTTGAAGCTTCCTGGACGGTTTAAGCTCCCGCTTTTACTCATCTTCAAGGATTGGGCATGAATGCAACCGATGTTCCCGTCAGCACAGTCGACGACCGCTTCAGTGAAGTGCTTGCGCTGATTCACAGTGCCAGACAGCAGGCCATTCAGGCGGTCAACACAAGGTTGATCGAACTGTACTGGCAGGTCGGTGCTTACATCAGTCGCAAGCTGGAACTGGCCGAGTGGGGTGATGCCGTGGTCAGTCAACTGGCCCAGCATCTGGCTCAGACGCAGCCAGGGTTGCGCGGCTTTACCCGGCGCAATCTGTTCCGTATGCGCCAATTTTACGAAGCTTATCGGGGCGATGAAAAAGTGTCAGCGCTGCTGACACAATTACCCTGGACCCACAACCTGCTCATTCTGACCCAGAGCAAACACCCGCAAGAGCGTGAGTTTTATCTGCGTTTGGCCGTACAGGAAAAGTGGTCGACGCGCGAATTGGAGCCTCAGCTCAAAGCTGCTCTGTTCGAGCGCAGCATTACCCATCCGGCAAAAGTCTCTCCAGTGCTGAGACAAACTCACCCTGAGGCGCTGGAAGTATTCCGCGACGCCTACATGGTCGAGTTCCTCGACCTGCCCGGCGCCCATGCCGAAGCCGATCTGCATCAGGGGTTGCTGGGGCGTCTCAAGGAATTTTTGATCGAGCTTGGCCGCGATTTCTGCTTTGTTGGTTCCCAATACCCGCTGCAAGTTGGCGGGCGGGATTTCGCCCTGGACCTTTTGTTCTTTCACCGCGGGCTCAACTGCCTGGTGGCCATTGAGCTTAAGGTTGGTCGTTTTGAGCCGGAGTATCTGGGCAAGCTGGGTTTTTATCTGGAAGCGCTGGATCGCGATGAATGCAAATCCCACGAAAACCCTGCCATTGGAGTATTGCTCTGTGCCAGCAAGGACGACGAAGTGGTCGAATACGCCCTTAATCGCAGCCTGTCGCCGGCATTGATCGCTGAATACCAGGTCCAGCTACCGGACAAACAGTTGTTGCAGGCCAAGTTGCATGAGTTCTATGCCTTGAATATCGCACAGGGAGAGGGTACTGAATAAGCCGCTTATTCCCATAAGCCATAAGCACCGCACTTTGCGTGATATGGCCTTCCAACGTTTGCCGGTATGATAGGCGCCCCCGCAGTCTGGATTGCGAATACGCCATGACCTTGCAGTACCCAACCATCGCCGATTGCGTCGGCAACACTCCGCTGGTCCGTTTGCAGCGCCTGCCCGGCGCCACCAGCAATACCCTTTTACTCAAACTCGAAGGGAATAACCCGGCGGGTTCGGTCAAGGACCGTCCGGCGCTGTCGATGATCACCCGTGCCGAGTTGCGCGGGCAGATCCACGTCGGCGATACGCTGATCGAAGCGACCTCGGGCAACACCGGGATCGCCCTGGCGATGGCCGCCGCGATCAAGGGTTACAAGATGATCCTGATCATGCCCGACAGCTCCAGCGCCGAGCGCAAGGCGGCGATGACCGCCTATGGCGCCGAGCTGATTCTGGTCACCCAGGAAGAGGGCATGGAAGGCGCCCGCGACCTCGCCGACCGGATGCAGGCCGAAGGCCGTGGCAAGGTGCTGGATCAGTTCGCCAACGGTGACAACCCCGAGGCGCACTACACCACCACCGGTCCGGAAATCTGGCGTCAGACCGAAGGCAGCATCACCCATTTCGTCAGTTCCATGGGTACTACCGGAACCATCATGGGCGTCTCGCGTTATCTGAAAGAACAGAACGAGAGCGTGCAGATCATCGGTCTGCAACCGATGGAAGGTTCGGCGATTCCGGGTATCCGTCGCTGGCCGCAGGAATACCTGCCGAAGATCTACCAGGCCGAGCGCGTGGACCGCATTGTCGACATGGCGCAAAGCGAAGCCGAAGACGTGACCCGTCGCCTGGCCCGCGAAGAAGGCATCTTCTGTGGCGTGTCCTCGGGCGGTGCCGTGGCGGCGATGCTGCGCCTGTCCAAAGAAGTTGAAAACGCGGTGATCGTCGCGATCATCTGCGACCGTGGCGACCGTTACCTGTCGACCGGTATTTTCGACGCGCCCAACTGATGGCCAAGCAAGAGAGAGGCCTGCGCTTCCAGCCCACCGGCGGCAGCAAGGCGCCGCAAATCCCGACCGGCAAAAAGCAGCGCCTGACCATCGAGCGCCTGGCCAATGACGGTCGCGGCATCGCGTTTTTCGAAGGTCGCACCTGGTTCGTCATCGGCGCACTGGCCGGTGAAGAAATCGAGGCACGCGTTCTGGGCGCCCACGGCAAAGTGGTCGAGGCGCGCACCGAGCGCGTGTTCCAGGCCAGCGAACTGCGCCGTCCTGCGCCGTGCCCCCATGCCGGTCGCTGCGGCGGTTGCAGCGTGCAACATCTGTCTCACAACGAACAACTGGCCCTGAAACAGCGCATGCTCGCCGAGCAATTGTCGAAGGTCGCCGGTGTCGAACCCGAAGAATGGGCCGCGCCGTTGAGCGGTCCGGAATTCGGTTACCGTCGTCGCGCCCGGGTGGCGGTGCGTTGGGACATGAAGGCGAAAAAACTCGAGGTCGGTTTCCGCGCCGCTGGCAGCCAGGACATCGTTGCGATCAACGAATGCCCGGTGCTGGTTCAGCCCTTGCAGCCGATCATGACCCGCTTGCCGGAGATGTTGCGGCGCTTGAGCAAGCCTCAGGCGCTCGGGCATGTGGAGTTGTTCAGCGGTACGTCGTTGGCCGTTTTGCTGCGGCACATGGCGCCGTTGTCTGACGCCGACATGACTATCCTCAAGGATTTCTGCGCGTTCCATGAAGCCCAATTGTGGCTGCACGGTGACGGTGAGCCGCAACCGGTCGATGCTGATCAGTCGCTGGGTTATCGCCTGGAGCAGTGGGACTTGAAACTGGCGTACCGTCCGGGCGATTTCATCCAGGTCAACGCCGGGGTCAACGAAGCGATGGTTGCCCAGGCACTGGACTGGCTGAAACCGAAAGCCGATGAGCGAGTTCTCGATCTATTCTGTGGTTTGGGTAACTTTGCGTTGCCACTGGCCAAGGCCGTTCGCGAGGTGGTGGCGGTGGAAGGTGTGCAGACAATGGTCGAGCGGGCAGCCGCTAACGCTGCTAGCAACAATCTGCATAACGCAAAGTTTTTTCAGGCCGATTTATCCCAGCCTTTGACCGATGCCGAATGGGCGCGCGAAGGCTTTTGTGCGGTACTCTTGGACCCACCCCGTGACGGTGCTTTCGAGGTCGTGCGCAAGCTCAAGTCGCTGGGCGCCGAACGGTTGGTGTATGTGTCATGCAACCCTGCAACTCTGGCGCGTGATACGGTCGAATTGATCAAGCAGGGCTACCGGTTAAAACGTGCCGGGATTCTCGATATGTTTCCTCAAACGGCACATGTCGAGGCCATGGCGTTATTTGAAGCGAGCTAGGAAGGCTCGTCTGGTCCGACTGGCCCGCCTGTGCAGCCGCGCACCAGCCCGACGTGGGCTCATGGGCAACGAAGGTCAGCGATTTTGACGCATTGAATTTGCGTCGTAGGGAAGGTAAGCAAGATGGTACAGGTGAGAGCACACCAGCCGATCAACACCGACGGCAGTATCAATCTCGAGGCATGGCTCGATCATGCGGTCAGTGTCGATCTGGCACTGGATCGCGAAGCCTTGAAGGAAGCGTGCGAGTTCGCTCGCGTATCGGAGCAACAGGCCAATGCGGCGAAAAATCTCTGGTCCGAAGGGACCTCGAGTTTCCGCACGGGCCTTGAGATCGCCGAGATTCTCGCCGACCTCAAACTTGATCAGGATTCGTTGGTTGCCGCGGTCTTGTACCGCGGCGTGCGCGAAGGCCAGATCGAATTGCCGGCGGTCAGCCAGCGCTTCGGTCCGGTGGTCGCCAAACTCATCGACGGCGTATTGCGCATGGCGGCGATCAGCGCCAGCCTGAGCCCCCGTCAATCCCTGGTGCTGGGCACCCAGGGCCAGGTGGAAAACCTGCGCAAAATGCTGGTGGCCATGGTCGACGACGTACGCGTCGCGCTGATCAAACTGGCCGAACGCACCTGCGCGATACGTGCGGTAAAAACCGCCGACGACGAGAAACGCAACCGCGTGGCCCGTGAAGTCTTCGACATCTATGCGCCCCTGGCTCACCGTCTCGGTATCGGTCACATCAAGTGGGAACTGGAGGACCTGTCCTTCCGTTACCTCGAGCCCGACCAGTATAAGCAGATTGCCAAGCTGCTCCATGAGCGGCGTCTCGATCGCGAGCGCTTCATCGCCGATGTGATGAACCAGCTGAAAGTCGAATTGCAGGCCACCGGTGTCGATGCCGATATCAGCGGCCGGGCCAAGCACATCTATTCGATCTGGCGCAAAATGCAGCGCAAGGGTCTGGAGTTCAGCCAGATCTACGACGTGCGCGCCGTTCGTGTGCTGGTGCCGGAAATGCGCGACTGTTACACCGCGCTCGGCATTGTCCACACCCTGTGGCGGCACATCCCGAAGGAATTCGACGACTACATCGCCAACCCGAAAGAGAACGGCTACCGTTCGCTGCACACTGCGGTGATCGGGCCTGAGGGCAAGGTGCTGGAAGTACAGATCCGCACCCACGCGATGCACGAAGAAGCCGAGCTGGGTGTTTGCGCGCACTGGCGCTACAAGGGTACCGACGTCAAATCCGGCTCCAACCACTACGAAGAGAAAATCTCCTGGCTGCGTCAGGTCCTCGAATGGCATGAAGAGCTGGGCGACATTGGCGGTCTGGCAGACCAACTGCGGGTCGATATCGAACCGGACCGGGTCTACATCTTCACTCCGGACGGTCACGCCATCGACTTGCCGAAGGGCGCGACGCCACTGGACTTCGCTTACCGCGTGCACACCGAGATCGGTCACAACTGTCGTGGCGCGAAGATCAACGGACGGATCGTACCGCTCAACTACAGCCTGCAAACCGGTGAACAGGTCGAGATCATCACCAGCAAGCACGGCACGCCGAGTCGCGATTGGCTGAACCCGAACCTGGGTTACATCACCACCTCGCGGGCACGGGCGAAGATCGTTCACTGGTTCAAGCTGCAGGCGCGCGATCAGAACGTCGCGGCCGGTAAAACCTTGCTCGAACGCGAACTCGGTCGCCTCGGTCTGCCGGCGGTAGACTTCGACAAGCTGGCCGACAAGGCCAACATGAAAACGGCCGAGGACATGTACGCCGCCCTCGGTGCCGGTGACTTGCGCCTCGCGCAACTGGTCAACCTGGCGCAACAGTTGGTCGAGCCGGAACGCGGCAACGAACAGCTTGAACTCATCCCGCGCAAGGCCACCGGCTACAAACCGGGCAAGCGCGGCGATATCCAGATCCAGGGCGTCGGCAACCTGATGACGCAGATGGCCGGCTGCTGCCAGCCGTTGCCGGGGGATGCGATCGTCGGTTACATCACCGTGGGCCGCGGTGTGAGCATTCACCGCCAGGACTGCGCTTCGGTCTTGCAACTGGGCGGGCGTGAGCCTGAGCGGATCATTCAGGTCAGCTGGGGCCCGGTGCCGGTGCTCACCTACCCGGTGGACATCATCATCCGAGCCTACGACCGGTCCGGCTTGCTACGTGACGTATCGCAAGTGCTCCTCAACGAGCGGATCAACGTGCTGGCGGTCAACACCCGCTCCAACAAAGAGGACAACACCGCGTTGATGTCCCTGACCATCGAGATTCCGGGACTGGATGCACTGGGGCGGTTGCTGGGACGGATTTCCCAGTTGCCGAACATCATTGAAACCCGGCGTAACCGTACGCCGTGAGAGATTTTCACGGAAATTGATGATGACCCCTGTAGGAGCGAGGCTTGCCCGCGAAGGTG
>DQGF01000518.1:0-2310 GCA_003525045.1 Pseudomonas sp.
ATCAACTGGGTGCTGACCTCCTACATCGTTGCCGCAGCCGTGATGACGCCGCCGTCGGCGTTCCTCGCACGGCGCTTCGGGCGCAAGCGTGTGTTGCTCTGGGCGATATCGGGTTTCGTGTTCTCCTCGATGCTGTGCGGTATAGCCCAGTCCATCGGCGAGATCGTGGCCTTTCGTTTGCTCCAGGGCGTGGCCGGGGCGGCATTGGTGCCGCTGGGGCAAGGCATCCTGCTGGACATCTACAACGAACGCGAGCGCGGTTCGGCCATGGCCATGTATGGAGTTTCGGTCATGGTTGGCCCGGTGCTCGGGCCAATGCTGGGTGGCTGGCTGACCGACAACCTCAGCTGGCGCTGGGTGTTTTTCATCAACCTGCCCATTGGCCTGCTGGCACTGGCAGGCATGATCAAATACGTGCGCGAAACGCCAAAACAGAAAAATACACAGCTGGACTGGCTGGGCTTCGGTTCACTGAGCGTGGCGATCCTGGCGTTCCAGCTGTTTCTCGATCGCGGCGAGCAACTGGATTGGTTCTCTTCCGGCGAAATCCTCATTGAGGCGATAGTAGCCTTCGCCGCCAGTTATGTATTTCTAGTGCACACCTTCACGGCGAAAAAGCCTTTCATCAGCCCGGCGTTGTTCAAGGACCGCAATTTCAGCGTCAGCGTCGTGTTCATCTTCACCATTGGCATTACCTACTTGTCGTCCCTGGCGTTGATGACGCCTTACTTGCAGAAGCTGATGAATTATCCGGTGCTGACCGCCGGCATCGTCATGGGGCCGCGTGGCCTTGGTACCATGCTGAGCATGTTCCTGGCCGGACGGTTGATCGGCCGCGTCGATACACGCTGGTTGCTCCTGGCCGGGTTGCTGCTTTCGGCGTTTTCGATGGACTTGATGACCGGATGGACTCCGGATGTCTCGATTAACACCATCATTTACACCGGTTTTCTACAAGGGGCCAGTCTGGGTTTGTTGTTCGTGCCCCTGAGCACCATGGCCTTTGCGACCCTGCCCATGGCGTTGCGCGGTGACGGCACCGGGCTTTACAACCTGTCGCGTAATATCGGTTCCAGTGTGGGTATCTCAATCTGCAGCGTGTTGCTGACACAGAACATCCAGATCAACCACGCCGATATCGTGGGCTATGTCACGACCTTCAATCATGCATTCCGTGAGGTGGCGGTGCAAAGGCAGCTCAGCCCTATGACGGCGGGAGGGCGGGTGGCGCTGAACGCGCTCATCAACGAACAAGCCAGCTGGATCGCCTATATGAATGACTTTCGCTTGCTGATGATTCTATCGCTGGCGGCTATTCCATTGATTTTTTTGTTGCGCAAGCCGGTGGTCCGGGCCGAAGCCATGATGATTTCGGAGTAAGCGTAAAAAAACGCGGATATGCGACATGATTGACGTCGATCAGGCGACTATGGGTTTGGCGGAGCCAGACTCCGTTTTCTATGCTCACACGCTGTTCTGGTGTCATGTCAGGATCCTAAGGAAACTCTGAAAAAGACTTTCAGATTTGGTGAATTAGCCGCCTGCTGTGACAAGAGAGTATTCGAAAAACTAGCCGCTGGTCGAAACGCAATACTTCATCCCGCGTGTGTGCTGAGGTGCGGTCTGGCAGGTTTTTCCAAACCGCAGAAATGACAAAGCTTTGAAAAATAAAGGCTTTGTCGTACAAGATGGCGGAGGCGATGGAGCACTGATGAGGTGACGATTTGCGCCAATTTTAGGGGCTGAATTTGGTTTGGTTTCCCGAAACCAGGATCCTCAATTTCCGGCACCTGTCAGCTAGTTTTGTAGCCTGTCATGGTCAGATGGCGTTAAAGCGAATGGGTGGCGGGCCTGGAGATGCGCACTACTGCTTGGTGAGGTGGAAGTCTGATCAGTGCAACGAAATTTTTTGGGTAAACGAACTTAGCGCTTCCGTAACTAGACTCCGAAATACACATCGTTATCCAGAGGATCGCTTCTCGGCAGGAGCCGTACGGTAGTGCAGTACATACGGATCTATGCGGGAGGGGGGCTGCCATCCTACCTCGCCCGGAGATGCAGTATTTGGTCAAGGGCGGAACTGCAGGCTTGCCCCAGGTTGATGCGACCGTGCAGAGCAACCGGGACGATGAGTTGCGAGTTCTGGTTAGAAGTCCGCAGGCTCAGATCAAGGTTGAGGTATCGCCTGTCTTGCGTGGCACTGTGCATCATCCGCTCGAGCGCGATGTGGTGCCACTAGTTGAGGACGAATTCGGATTTGCCTCCATTCCAGTCGTCTCCTTGCCTGATCTGAATCTTAAAGCCCGGCGT
>DQGF01000518.1:2575-5762 GCA_003525045.1 Pseudomonas sp.
TCAACTCTTTCGCTAGATCGGCGTGAAATCGCATAATGAATCTAAAAGCCCCGCTTAACCGCTGGGCTTTTTTGTTTCTGCCGTTCGTCCAAAGCTTGGCACTTGCACTGCTTTGTCGTCTCTCAAATTCATGCACGGATATCCCGCGCGTCAAACGGAGATTTCAGCATGGACATTAATGAGAATGCTCCTGGAAACATATCTCAGAAGGGTGTAACGAGCGGTACGGATAACGAAACAGGCCATGATCCTAAGCGCAATGAAACTGAGGTTCCGCTGCCTGCGGACGACGAAGCACCTGTCGAAGAAGATATGTCAGATGTGGATGCCAACAATTCGGTGTCGAGTGATCATCCCGACTCCCGATGATTCCTTCAAGTCAACGAGCCCGGCCCTGGCGCCGGGTTTTTTATGCTCCCGGATTTACACCGGCAGTCCGTGCACCCCGCACTTCAAAGCTTACAGGGTGACGCGAGCACGCCGGGTTCGCATTGGGCAATGGCGCGCCCACCGCATGCGACAGTAATAGGGGTATCGGTGGTGGCTCGTTGCTATAAGATTCTCGGCCATCACATGGCCCTGGCCGCTAATCAACAAGGATTTACATGAAGCTCACTATCGTTACTCTGGCTCTGCTAGCGGTTCTGACTGGCTGCACAACCGCCGGACCCTACGTAACCAACATTTCCAGTGATGGACGCAATGGTCTGACCATCGAGAAGTGCGCGGTGAAGATGAACGCGTTTATGGGGACTGTCAGCACCGCCGATTGCACAACCCAGAACGTGCAGCTCAGCCGCAGCAATTGATCACAGGTTTCAGACTGAAAAGGTGACGCCCATTAGCCGGTCTCGAGTCAAGGCTAATGGGCGTCACCTTTCGGTTCACGGACGAAGCCTGCGTGCGGCCGCTAGCCATCATGGGGCTTGGCAGAAATGCGGTCCCGCGAGTATTTTTTTGCCTAGGGATTGAAAAGGCAAAGCCCCTGGACGTTGGCCATCGCAGGGGCTTCTAGCTTCCTCGAAGGGGACAGCAAGCTTGCGAGGAGCCTAGCAGCGAGAATCCAAAAAGCAAAACCCCGGCGGTTCGCAACCGTCGGGGTTTCTATTTTCTCTTGCGCCCTTTAATGCCGGAGAACGTGCGCAGAATGATGCCAGCACGGAAGTCGCGAATCACTACGACCATCGACTACAAATTGCAGCTATCCAGCCCGCCAAGTGCGGGTTTCTTTTCGCTCGGAGAAAATATGCCCATCGCTACGCAGCAGTTGCTACTGATCCTCCCGAACGCCGGCGCCAAAGCCGCCGGGGCCGGTTTCAAATACCGCAGGCGCGGCCTGATTCAGAGTATGGCCGGGCCAACTATGCGGCGTGCGGCGAAGCCCTCGGTATTGATCTGATCAACCATCCGGAGCTGCTCGAGCAACCTCAGTACGCATGCCTGGCTGCCGCATGGTTCTGGTCGAGTAGGGGGCTGAGCTCACTGGCGGATACCGGAAAGTTCGAAACCATCACCCGCCGGATCAATGGCGGTATCAATGGGTTGGCCGATCGCCAGCAGCTGTGGGGCAAGGCTGCGGTGGTGCTGGCGTGATTTCGACGTAGTGGCATGCTGATGCTCGCTGGCGGTAGTAGTGCGGGCTGCCCACCTAGTCGCAGCCGATCATTTGTCCAGACGGCGTGATTGTGCAAGAGTTACCCTCGCTATCTACGGTGTGGGCACCGCTACTATCTGACCACGACTTTATGGAGTACTCATTCCCCTCGCTGTCAGAGCTGGTGACCTCATGGCCATTGCCGACACTTCGAGTTTCAGTGTCGATACGATAGCTATTGCCTTCGGTATCCCAGGAACTGGCATGGATGTCGCCATCGGAGTCTGTTACTGATTCGGAGCAGACGCTGTATTCGCCTTCACCGTAGCATTCAGCTTGGACACCGGCAGCCCCGGCAAGGATGAAAAACGATCCGGCGGCCAACATCAAATTCTTTATGGTCATTCCTTCGCTCCACATTTTTATAGTTACCGTTGAATTCTGATTCTAGTTCCGACATAGGTTTTCAGCTGCTGGCTGAGCGTCGATGCTGGAATGGGTATGCAGGAAAAGGTGACGGTTCTATTTGCAGGTGAGTACAGAAGGTCTGTCTAGTCCTGAAATAGGTTTACACCTGTTTCACCCTAGCGCCAGAATACTTTCGTTGTTCTCGCTCCATATCTTGCTTGCGCTGCCAGAGAATAACTCCATGCCATGCTCTTCAAGTCGGGGGGATTTCGAACAAATACACCCGACCATGAGGCGTCATGATCTCTCACTGGCTCCGCACATCGTTAAGTATGTAGGCTAAAGGAGGAGATATCTTGAGCATGATATGACAAGCCTGCGAGGCAATGGCCTCGCAAACATGTGAGATCTTATTTCTGAGGCAGCGTACTAGTTAAGCAGTTTCTAGCATTGGTATTTGCATGCCAATTTTTGCTGAGGCAAAGTTCATGTCTCCGCTTGCAATTGATTGGCCTTTAAAACCCGCGCCTATGAGGTCTCTTATGTAAAGCTTGTTATATATAAAAGCAAAAATAACGCCGCTAAAGCCCATTGTAAGCATGGCCAGGACAAGCTGAATTGCTGTGTATTTCCAGTCTCCCCGAAACAGTGCAGGGAAGAAGCCGAAAAGGAGTGTTGTCCATGAGAAGCCAACGGGAGCTTCCTTCATTGCGCCCGTATGAGGGTTTTTGAAAATTATTGATGTGTAGGCCATTTGCTTCTCCAACTGTCTGATATTAAGTTGTGTGATGGTCTTCATGCTGCTGGGTAGTGCTTTGTTATTTGTACTGTCTTTGGTGATTAAACCAATCATGGGGCGGTTGGCGGGCGCCTCGAGTTAATCCGCTATTTCCCAGATCAAATTTTCATCATCAGTTGTGACGCTGACGGCTAATTTTTCCTCGCCGTAAGGGCTTGATACCTCAAGGAGTCCACGATATTTATTTTCACTCTCTTGAATAAGAGTTAGATCTTTTATTACTACCGATCTGAGCTCAGCGTTTTTGCCAAATTCTTGCTGGATGCTTTCCTTGACTGCGGTGGCAAGATCAGCGTTCGAGGCGTGAGCGACCTCTAGACAAAGCATGGGCAGCAAGATAGCTAACGCGGCTTTTATTTTTTTTGTCTTACAAGTCAACTGAGGCT
>DQGF01000518.1:6082-9936 GCA_003525045.1 Pseudomonas sp.
TCCGCGCATGAGATTGAAGAGAGCAATTTGTACTGATGGTTGGCAGCGGAGCCTTGGGGCTGCGAGTCATCGCTGAGTACCGCAAGATTGCATGAGCGATGTCTTTCGGGTTTCGTGGCTGGGGGTGACGATGTGCCAAGAGGACTTTTTAGCGCTGGGCAAGGGGGACGAAGATACTGATGTGCGGGCACGACGTTAGTTACTGCAGCTCGGCAGTGCTTGAGCAATCCATTCTTGGCTGTAAACATCGTTGTGGCGCCTTCCTTGACGTGCGGATACCAGCGAACCCGTTAGCAATATCTCCAGACTCTGCACGAAGACTACTGGTCTTGAGGGCATTTTGCCACTAGGTTCTGTGCGAAAAATAGCGGTGAACACACCGCAGCGTGCAAACTGGAAAAAGTGAGGCTGCACTGCTGTGAGATTGGTTAGGGCCAGAAGTGGCCTGTGCGGGGAATGTTGCTGTTTGCAAAGCCACTAGGTAGGCCGAGGTCGCCGAGAAGGTTACAGGCTATGCTGCTGATTCGAATTCGAGTCAGCAGGACGAATAGTCTGGTACTCAATCATTTGCGCCCACAGAACGACAAATGGTTCTTGAGATTGAAGAGGGTGCTTTAGTCCCGTTATAACTCAACCTCTGCCAACAATTATGAGATTAGGATTATTAGCAAAAAGCGTTCGACGTATCAAATTACCGGCCAAAATTGGGCACCATCCATCGCTGCCCGTATTCAGGCCGATTTAGATTCTGAGTAACTTTCGGGGAAGATGTGCGTTGATCAAATATGCCCTCGCCGAGGCAATCGTGACGCAGGTGCTCAACGAAATCAGCGCGCGTTGTTGCGTTGCGATCTCCGCCTTTTCAGTAAAGCTGGATGGCTTCCAAATGAGGCTGCTGGTTGGGTGCAAGCGATTGGGGCATTGATTGCCATCGCAGTAACCATCGGGATTGCACAAGTGCCTGAAAGGCGTCATCGGAAGGAAGAAGCTAGTCGACTTAATAGGTGTCGCCCATTAGCCGGTCTCGAGTCAAGGCTAAAAGCCAACTCCTCCCTGCAGTTTTTAACTGCAGGGTTACCCCTCTCTCAACCTGCTTGGTTGATCGCGCCACCAGAACCTACGCGTTGCCAAACCCCTCATGCTCCAGAACCTTCATGCGAGTGGCGCGGCGGTTGGCGAACAGATAAGTGCAGTGCGGCTTCGCCGCACCGAACACCGCGATCCCCCGGGCCAACGCAGTCTCGGTGTCGGCACGCATGTCCATGGGGTCGGTGGCGAGCCAGATGGAAAATGCAGTTCGCACCCTCATGCCTTGATCCGCAAAAATCAGGGCATGGGCTGCACTATTTACTCCGGCGCCGTTGCATTCGCGCATGTGGGCGTGATGGCGACTTCCTCCATCGCTTCGCGCAGCATTCTTTGTACCTCGCTGACGTTGCTGGCGGCGTATACACGGCCACCGGTGTTTTGCGCGATGCAGTTGGAAAGCGTGCTATCACTGATATTAACCACGTTGACTCGCAGTCTCGGCTGCTGGCGGGCGATACGTGCAGATACCTCGCAAGCGTTCTGTTCGCAACCGTCCTCACCGTCGACAAACATCACCACTAAGGCATCTTTGAAACGCCCGTCGACCTTGCTTGCTGCCTGAACAAGGCTAGCGACCAATGGGGTGCCTGCGCCTGCGCCGAGCTGTCCAACACCAGCGATCAGTTGTTGTCGGGCGTCGCGCCGGAACAAGCCTTGATCGACTGTACCCTCACAACCTTGGAAAGTTATCAGACGTATATCAATGTCCGGGTGCAGTTGGTCGATCATCGCACCAAAGGCTTGTTTGGCAACCGTTAGCCGAGTGGGTTCGGCCAGCATGCGAGCTTTTCTCGGGTTGTTATCCGGTAGCGTTTGGGCGAGCTGGTTGAACCAGGCTTCGTCGGCGGCAGATGTATTGATGTTCAGGTTCATCGAGCCGGAGGTGTCCAGCACCACGGCGAAATCCGGCGTAGGCGCATCCGCGCTGCACGCATAATTGCCCACTGGTACCGGGTGCAGCAAGTGCCACAAGCCGCCGCGCCATGTCCAGAGCAGCCACAATAGTAGCAACAGCAAAGGCAGCAATAGCAGCCAAAAGGGAATGCGTAGCCACCATCGTCGTGATGTTGGCTTGGTGAATGTTAGTGGTTGTGGTTGTGGCGTAGCGGTTGCGGAAATCGAGCTTGCGGGTTCTTCTTGCGGGGGCAGGCCCCAACGGATGACCACTGGTTCCTCGTTGAGGCTGTAGAGATTATCCAGTTCCGGTTCGCCGATAAGTGTGCGAAGAGCCTTGGCCTCCTCGGCTTTATTGCGCGCCTGCAATTCTTCCACCAGCCGCCCGATGGCCTGCTGGCGTTGCGTGTAGCGCGCCAGCAATGTCTGTTGTGCGATGGTGTCCAGGCTGCGATAGGGCAGCGGTTGGCCACCGAGTTCAGACCACCATTGCAATGTGTCCTGGCTACCAGCACGCGGGATAGCGTATAGGCTGGCAACACTGGGGGGAAAGTGGCGGTGCAGCAGTTCGACCTTGCTCTCCAGTGCACGCAGCAGCTCCGGAGGATGGGATGTAGCGTCTCTAGTGATGCGTTGCATGGGACAGGTCCGGAATAAGAAGAGGCCCCGTAGGGCCTCTGGAAAGGTTTACTCGTAGCCTAGGCTGAGTTGCAGCCTGGAAACCTTTTGTTGCAGGGTTTTGAGTTCCTGCTTGCGCGCCTCGATCACCGCCGGGTCGGTACTGACAGTGACTTTTTTCTTGGCGGCAAGTTGTTTTTCCAAGTCGGCGATCTGTTGCTGAACCTGCGCCTTGTTGGCATGCCTGATCTTGAGCTGGCTCAGTAGCTTACTCATTGACGTGTCCAGCGCTGCCTTTTGCCTTTGCTGCTCGGCAAGGCTTTTGCTGGTTGCCAGTTGCTGGGTCTGCATGGCGTCGTACACGTCACGGAAGGCTGCGTTTTCGTTACGTGCGTCCACTAGCGACTGTTCGCGCTTGTGGATCTGGTCGCTGTAGCCACCGGAGTGGTCACAGTTCATTTTTGCGATCAGGCTGGCCTCGGTATTGTTTGAATCACAGCTGCCCGGTTGGGTGGCGCAACCACCCAACAGCAATAGGCCCGAGCTGACGATCAGTGCACGAATAATCATGTTCATCTCAACCCAGAGTGATGGCTTGGCGCTGGCTGTACAGGCCGTCTACTTCCTTCTGTAAGGAAGCGACCTTGGTGCTCATTTTGGTGATCTCACCATCGATTGCAGTGACTTGCGTGCCACTACCATTGCTGCGTTCCAGATCAGCTGTTTTCTTGTATTCGGCCACTTTGTTGCGCATGCCTGTCAGGTCTTTATTCATCTGTGTCAGGTTGCTGTCGACACTGGCGATGTCCTGTTGTGCCTTGGCTTTGTCCAGAGTTTTGGTCTTGATCGACTTTTGAATGCCCGCGATGCGCTCCTTGTCGTCGTTAATGACCTGCTGCAGGGTGGCAGTACGCTGAGCGACTTTTTCGGTGTCGGCTTTCACTTCGTCATTCATCAGTTGCAGGCGCTGTGTGGTGTTGGAGTACTTGCTGCGACGGTAGTCATAGTAGTAGTTGGCACCCATGGCAACACCGCAGGAGGCGATGCCGGCAACGACCATGCATTTGACCTTGTCGCTGGGACTGGACACGGCGCAGGCCAGAATGCCCACCCCAGCGCCACCGGCACAGGCGGTGAGGCCGGAAGTGGAGAAGAATGAAGCATCGGCGCTCTTGGTCAGGCGAGGGTCGGGTGCAGTGCTCGAGTTGTCGAGCATGCTGCTGCCGGTGCCGTTGCTGGCGCAACCGGCCAGC
>DQGF01000518.1:10254-13738 GCA_003525045.1 Pseudomonas sp.
GACTGACGGAGATAATCAGGCCGAACATCGCCTTTGGTAGATAGCTACATACTTGTTTCATGCTGTTGCTCCTTGAGTAAACGTGACGTCGAGTTACTGGACTGCTATGCAACGGCTCAGCCAGGCATCGGTGTCGATTTTTTGGGTTTTCAGGAATGCCTGTTGATTGACCCAGTGGGTCTGCAGGTAGGGCTTGAGTTCTTTAAGCTGCTCGTTGCGAGAGATGATTTCGCCTATGACCGGTATTTGCCTGGCCAGCAGCGGCTCGCCGTAGAGGGTGGCGGAATCCACCAGACTGCTTGCGTAGTAACGGCTGAGCTTATGCAGTCGGTTTTTCTGCTCGTCGAGCTTGCCTTTACGCATTGGGCAACTGGAGTCTTGTTCTGTGGCCGCACAATTGAGCTCGTAGTTCTTCTGCAAGAAATTCAGGTATTTGCCATCGTCGAGCATTTTGGTGCAGAGGAAAGCCCCAAGATTGAGGCTGGCGCGGATTGCCTGGTCGCGAGTTTCTTCCTGCTGCTGGTTGCTGGCGCGCAATTGGTTTTCCAGAGCTTTAAGCTTTTCCTTCAATGCTTCGTCGGCGACACCTGAGGCCAGTGTGCCGAGCGCCTGCACGGCACTCTTGTCATTACCCTGGCTTGCGTCGTGGCTGCCGTTGCCAAGTTTTTTCCAACTGCTCTCAATGCTGCTGACGCGCTCACGGGAGGTTAGGGTGCTGGATGCCAGCACCAGGCGCAGGCCGGTGGTTTTACTAGTGGACCCTGCCTTGGAGTCATAGTAATTGCGTTCTTTGCGCAGCGAATTGCGCAGCTCGCCCTGTGCCGTGCGGTAGTCGCCACCACGCACCACATAGCCGCCGGCCTGGCCGTGTTGGCGGTCGAGTTTGTTCAGCCGGAACGGCTCAAACATCATCTCGTCGACATTGCCGAGCATGTCGTGGAGGCCCAGCGGGTTTGGCTTAAGCAAGCCTGCCAGCTGTAACTGGCCATTGGACGATTGAGTCCCGGCAAACCATTCGTATGCGTTCAGCCCGTCCGGCATTGGATAACGAAGGTCACGAAACTCTGCGGTGCTGACGTTCAGCCCACCACGCGCGGCAAACTCCCATTCCACTTCGGTTGGCAAGCGCACGAACCCGGCCACGCCGTCTTCCTTGGGCAGTTTCTCTTGCGCATTCTGGCGCAACCAGAGGTTGTATTTGTCGGCGGCTTCCATAGCCTGCATCCAGCTCAGCGAGACTACTGGCAGGCGTTGCTTGTTTGACGGTGTTGGGCATTCTGCTTGCGTCAGTGCGCGGTACTGCAGCTCGCTCATCTCATATTTCGCCAGCAGGTAGTAACGAGATTTAGCGTTTATTTCGGCAGTGAAACTGCCTGCGATGAACGCCGGATGGGTTTGCTCCACATAGCCATATTCACTGTCGTCGCCGCCGATATTGATGGGGTAGTCGTCGAGTGGGCCAGCCAGCGGGATAAACACCTTGCGAAAAACCATGGCACCGTCGCAGGGCATAGGCAGTACTACGTCCTCAGCGTCAGACATAGGGTTGTACAGTTTCTCTTCCCAGACAGCAGCGCTTGCCTGGAGGCTGATCAGGGTCAAGGGCACACACAGCAAGTGGCGCCAGTATTTAGAGTTCACGCAGACTCTCCGCGGGTTGAATTCGAATGGCTCGGGTGGCCCCTGCCAGTGCCACCAGCGCTGCTACCGCAAGGGCGAGCGCCAGCGCCGCAAGGCCGTGCAAAGGGGTAATTTGGCAAATGAAGCTGCCGGTGATGCGCTGGCCGCCCAGCAACTCGTTGAACGCCAGGCTGCCAGCGAAGTAGAAACCGAGACCGCCGAGATAGCCGACCAATGCCAGCACCACGGCTTGCAATACTATGTAGCCCGCGACTGCCGGGCCGGTGAAGCCCATGAGCCGTAACAGCGCCAGGCTACGGCGTTTGCGATCGATGTTGGCGAGAAAGGCCCCCACCAGCGAGGCGATACAGCCCAGTAAAGCGGCTCCGGCGATAACCCCGAAGATCACTCCCAGGACATGGTTGATCGCTTTGACATTGTCGATATCGGCCAGCCGACTGCCAGTTTCAATATGTTGCGCGTTTAGCCAGCGCTCCAGTGGCGCGACGCTGTCGATGTCACGGGCATATAGGCGAGCGCGGGCGTAGCGGGGCGCCAATTGGTCTTCTGCCTGACCGCTGCTGGCACCGAGTGCATGAATCGCAAAACCGTCGCGAAAACGCTCCAACTGCAGCAGCAGGTCGGGGTGTACGAATGCGGCGGGTCTTGAAAAGCTGGCTGTCGGCAGAATAGCGACCAGCGTCAGGGCGGTTTCGCCTCTTTCCGGTAGCCCGTCGAGGCGCCGTTGCACGACCAGGCGCAATGTGTCACCGATTGCCAGAGCCAAGCGTTCGGCAGCTGCAGTGCTGAGAATCACCTGACCGGGCAGGAGTGCGCTGGCGGGCATATTCAGCAAGGGGTCCCCGACCCCGGTAGGCAGGATTTCGGCGTTGTCGACAAAGTGTCCACGACTGCCAAGCAGGTCAGCCTGGGTGTTGAGCGAGCGCGTCATCCCAAGGGCGAAGCCGGTTTCGGGTCGCTGTTGCAGGTTACTCAGCCATTGCTCGTCGTAGTTGCCACTGCTGAGTAACTTGATTTCCAGATTACGTGGGTCGCGCAGCAGCTCGTCCTGCAATTGGCTGACCACACCGTGTTTGAGGCCGAACAGCAGCAACAACGGAGCAATCACGGCGACTAGCGAAGCAGCGATGCACAAGGACACCTTGCGGTCATGCCATAGGTCAGCAATGGCCAGGGTTGTCAGCAGGCCAAGACGCTCAAGGGGATGCTTCAAAACGCGTCTCCCCAGGCAGGCTGATGGCACTCAGGCGGGGCAGGCCGAAGCTGCTCACCAAAGCCCAGTCGTGCGAGACAATCAGAGCACTCAGGCCCAATTCGTCTACCAGACTCAACAGCAATTCAAACAACTGTCGCGCGTTATGCGGGTCCAGGGCTGCGGTAGGTTCGTCCGCGAGTATCAGTCGCGGCTGGTGGGCGATGGCACGTACGCAGGCAACGCGTTGCCGTTCGCCGATAGATAGCGCTTGGGGCAACTGGTCCAGCAAAGGCTCCAGACGCAGGGCGGCAATGGCCCTGTCAACATGATCACTTGTGGTGTGCAGACCCAGCAGCCGCCGGGGCAGATTGATGTTGTCGCGTACGTTGAGAAACGGCAGCACCCCGCCACTTTGCAGGACAAAGCCCAGCGAGCGTGCCCGCACGTCGGCCAGTGCCGGCTGATCGTCGGCCGTCAGCAAGGCGGCGATGTCTCTGCCACCGAGGCTATATTGCGCAACGCTTTCGGGTGCCAGCAGCAGGCCAAGCGCTTCGAGCAGTGTGCTCTTGCCGCAACCACTTTCGCCGGTAATTGCCAATACCTGTCCACGCGCCAGAGTCAGCTCGGGCAGATGGACCCGGTGTGCCT
>DQGF01000518.1:14051-22263 GCA_003525045.1 Pseudomonas sp.
ATGGACCCGGTGTGCCTGTATGCCGCTCCCTCGCTGCACCTTCAGTCCTTTGATCCGGAGCATGTCAGGGCATCATTTCCAGCGGTACCGGATAGACGTTGTCACGTGCATCACTGCCCTCGGCCAGTGACACCCAGCGATCGACATCGGCGTTATACATCTGGTAATGACGCAGTTTGGTCGACAGTGTACGAATGAATTTCTCCTGAGCCAGGCCATCCCAGCTTTTCCAGGTGTCTTCATCCAGGTTGAGTACTTCACTGTGGTAAGGCAAGTCGTCCAGATACTCCCCCAACACGCCGAGTTCAGACAGTTTGGCAGTGCCGTTCTGCTTGAGCTGGTTGGGGTCTGTGCCCATGGTCGCGGCGACCGAGCGCAGACGCTCGAACATCTCGCTCGGGGAAATCAGGCCTTCATTAGCGGCATCAAGAATCTTCTTGAGCACGTCGCTGAGGTCGCTGAGTTGTGCCTTGGTCAGCAGGACCCGCACGTCGGTGGTCGGGACGTTCTGCTTGATCGGATCGCGGTCGGCGATCCATGCCTGAAACACCGGCGGTGCCTGGCTGCCAGTCTTTTCCCCCAGATAGGCCAGGCGCATGGCGTGGCCGATAAGGGCGGCATCGGCGAGCATCTTCTGCTCGGCGGGCGCAGCCTTGGCGTTCATGGCGCTGCCAATGGCATCCTCACCCATGTAGGCGGCTTTGACTTGACCGGTAATAGCGCTGGCCAGAGCATCGATCTTGCTGCCAAAGGCATTCATATCGCCGGCGTCAACCGGGTAGTAAAGCGACGTGTTGGTGCCGGTGTAAGTGGACAGCGCCTGATACTGCGCTTCTGCCTTGGCGTGGTCCTTGGCTCCCGCAGCCGTTTTCAAGTGTAGCGTGTAGATGGCTACTCCGGGATTGCTGGCTTCGATCCGTACCTGTTCGGCATTAAGTCCGGTCTTGGACAGTTTATCGTCGCCATCCAGTGCGCCAGCATCGGTGATCAGTACCACGTAGCGCGCGCCGAACGGGCTCCAGTCCACCTTGTCGATGGCTTGCATCACACCGGCATAGGAGTCTTCATTGAAGCTCTTGCTCGACACCTTGGCCTGCTTCAGGTCGGCCGCCTTGGTCAGGAAGTCTGCCCCGTCTTTCACGGTATTGGGGTCGGCGTACATCTTGGTCACGTACTCCAGCCCGGGCACAGCCTGGGTACTGGAGCGGAACGCAACCAGGCCGAATTTCACCTGGCGTCCGAGGTTTTCCTTGGCAATCTGCGCGTACACCTTACTGATGGCTTCTCGGGTACGCTCGATATACGGGTCCATGGAAATGGTCGAGTCGATCACGAACACCACCGCCGCACTGAATTCTTTAAGCTGGCTGGTGGCATCTGCCGCCGTCTGGCTTTGGCTTTGGCTCTGGGTTGTTCCGGTCGGGGCCGGTTGGCCGGTTGCAGCTGCATCGCCCTTGCTCACCGACGCAACATTGAGGATGCGAGTGCGAAACCCCGCTTCGGTCATGACTTCTTCGCCGCTAAGCACTGGCAGCAGATAGAACTGCTTTTGCATGTCGATGAAATATTCCGGCTCCTGTGCGAGTACTCCCGGTGCCAGCGCGCTTTGCTTGAGTTTGGCGCGCAGCGGAGCGATAAGGCTTACTGGGTCCGGTGCGTCAAGAATGCTTTCAAGTGTTTTGCGTTCCTTGAAAAACATCAGCCGGTCTCGGTTGGCCGGGTTGGTGAACGCCAGGGTCAGCTGCATTTTCCAGTCCACGGTGCATGCTGTCGGTAGCCAGCCGCTGGTTTTACCGAAACTGTCCGGTCCGACCTTGATCCACTCGGCATTGCCTGCATTGGCATGCTCGTAGACATAGAAACGGCTGAACGGCGGTTGCTCGGCACCGGGAGGAGCGCCAGCGGCAGTACTCAAGTGGCAACCCGGGGTAGTGAGTACCCGCTGGAACAGGGTCTTCTTGCCTTCCTGCAATAGCGGCTTGTCGGCCGCTAAGGCCCACCCCGAACTCAGGCATAAACAGGCGGCGAGGGTCAGCGAAAAATTGCGCACGGTCACGGCTTGAGTTCCTTCAGACGTTGCGCTGCTTCGGCATTGTCTGCCTGATAGCCAAGAATGGTTTCATACCAGTAGACGGCAGTGGCATTGTCCGGGGTCGTGAAGCAAGCACCTGGTTGCAGGTACTTGGGGTCGTACTCACGGGCGTAGGCTTGCGCGACTTCGACATTGCCAGCCTGGGCGCGGTTGGCATACAGCCGCTGGGCGACGCCGCATTGCTTATTGGCCTTGGCCAGGCCGATGACGTTCAGCAACGTTGCACTGTCCGGAGCCTGCTTGATGCAGCCCTGCACGAAATTCAGTTCGCTTTCGCTGCTCAATGCCTCCACGCTGCAGGGTACGGCGGCCACGGGTGGGGCGGGCACTGTTACCGCCGCCGGAGCCGGCGGGGCGGGTATCGGTTCGGAGGTGGCGGGCTGCTTAAGCCAGAACCACAGGCCAGCAGCGACAACAGCTAACAACGCGAGGCTGATGATCAGCAGCAGACCCGTGCGGCTTTTAGCCGGGCTGGCCGTAGTCAGCGGCGATGGCTCAACGACTGGCTCTGGCGGCGGTGGCACTTCGGCCACTTGTGCCGCAACGGGTTCGACAATCGGCTGCGGTATCGCGTGAGTGGCGGCCAGGCTAACGGTGGTTTGAGCTGCTCCAGGGCCAGTGGCACTGCCCGCACCGGATAAGGCCAATCCCTCCATCAGTTTCATCGGATTTTCGTCTTCGCCACTGCCGTCCGGGCTGCGCAGACGGAAGTTGAAGACGCCGGTGGCCGAGTTCTGCAGGAGTGGATCGACAATATCCGGGCCGACCTGATGGCTGATCGAATCGCCGTCGGTATCTTCCGCGAAGTGTTGGGCAAACCAGCAGGGCGCGTTGCCCCAATGCTGGTCGTGTTGCAGATAGTAGTCGTCCTGATTGCGCTGGATCGCAAATTCCAGATTGCCTGCATCATGCTCCCAGCCACGTACCTGAAGAAAACCGCAGCCGGGGACCGGGCTGGCAAGTGGAAAGAGTTTGATTGTGATGGACATGAATTATCTCGCTTTGAAGGCCTGGATGACGCGGCCCATGGCCTCGTTTTGCTCGGGTGTGATTTCTTTGCCCTTGCGATGGCCGACATTTTTCTGGGTGTGAATGGCAATGCCGGAAATCCAGTCGTTGGCGAAAATCACGCTCTGGTCGTCGGCTTGCGGTGCCAGAAGCGGGAGGCGCCCAGGCATTTCCTTTTGATAAAAGGCAAACAACGGTTGTTTCGCCCCCAACAGGCCGGTAGGGCGCTGGCTGGCCGGTTGCGAGGTATGGCCGAACCAGGCGGCGAAGTCATTGAGCAACAGTTGCGCTGTCAGCACTTGGCGCTGCACCAGGTTCTCTCTGCGAACGCCGCTCTGGGCACGCTTGAGCAGGGCGTTGCTGAGCTGCAATGGAAGGTCGAGGCGCTCGGCGCAGACCACCAGTTCCTTGACCAGAAGAGCGATGGCTTCGGCGGGCAGCTCCAGCAGGTCGAGCAGGTGTTGGCGACGGCTGAGATTACGCAAATGCGTCGCCCACAGGTTGAATGCCGCTCGGGCGAAGCGGTGCTCGTGGCTCTGGTACTGCGGTACCGCCGTTGCTGCTGCCGGTGTCTCGGCTGCGGCAGCCGGAGCGATGGCTTCGCCGAAGATGTCGTATTCCACTTCAGGTTCGCCGACAGCCTGCGCCGCCTCGGTGGCTTCATTTACGGGGCTGTCAAAATCACCATTCAAGTACAGATCGCGTAACTGCTGCTCCGGTAGCGCCATGTAGGCAAGCAATTCGCCGAGGACATATTTACCGTGCTGGGTAGTGGCGAACGGGCGGGCGATCAGGTTGGCGATGACTTTTTTCTTGGCCCGTTCGTCTTCGCCACCCGCTTCGTAGTACTCCTCCAGTCGCGGCAGTAGTTGCACCATCAACTCGTCCAGTTGCTCTGCAATGCGCTGTAACTTGAAATCGATATTGGCGACCGGAGTAAAAGCTGCGCTGAAACGGGCCATGCCACCATCGTTGAGCGTGAGCATCGCCTGCCACGCATCCTGCGGCTCAGCGACATGGCGTTTGACCAGTTCACTGTTGTTGAAAGCCTGTTGCAGGGCCTGCAGGGCTGCCTGGGATGATTCGCTGAAACCGCTTTCTTCGCCGGCTGCAGTCAAATCCAGGAAGTTGGTCTTGAAACGTGGCTTGCGCACCAGGTAGGTGTTTTTGAAGGGCGTACTGCCCCACTGTTTCATCCAGTCTTCGTTGCCGAAGCGCTCGATCATGGTCAGTTTGAGCATGTTGTCGCAGGCTTCGGGAAACTGCACGGTCTCGCCGTTTAGCGCGCCACCGATGAACCCGTCACACATGGTCAACGCCCAGATCAGTCCGCTGGAACGGCCATCGCGTTGTTGTGCGCTGGTGCCCTGAGTCTTGTCGATCCAGCTCTTGAGCACCGGACCTACGCTGACCACTTCGCTTTGCTTGAAAGTGCTGGTGCACATGACCAGGGCGTTCATTTCCTGTTCATTCGTGTAGCGTTCGAACAGGTAGGCCACCTTGCCGCGCAGTAACAGTTTTGCGACCGGATTGTTGGCGGTGCCGTTGCTGTCGACCTCGCTGGCCTCGTCTATGCTCATCAGCTTCTGCCGACTGCGGTAGCCCGGGAAGTCCAGCAGGTCGACGCTGTTGACGATAGCGTTGGCGGGCTCGTTGTCCAGGCGGAAAATCAGCTCGTTGGTTAGCGCCGCCAGTTCGGCCCTGTTCACCGACACGGCGGGGCGCAAGGTGCCCTCACTTGCCGGACGGACCTCCAGAGCGGAGTCAGCGCTACCGCCCAGACGGCTAAGAATGTCGACGTTGATGATGCTGTTGCTTTGCACCAGTTGCCCGTCACGCTCGGTGACCAGCGCGCTGAGCGGTGCGAAGACCGTCTCGGCCAGACCGAGGCGGTGTAGTGCGGCGGCCAGTTGTTCGTAGGTTTCGGTCATTTTGCCGATTCCGCCCCACAGCGGCGCGAACAATTGGGCGCGCTCGCGAACCGACAATCGTGGGGCCAGTTTGACCACGCGCGACCAGTAGCGGGCATTCAGCGGGCGCATGGCGTTGGCGTAATGATGTTCCAGGTAATCCCACAGCAGCACCACATCGTCGCTGCTGACCCCAGATGTCGGAGCCGCTGCCGAATGCGCTTCAAAACGCTGCAGCAGTGCGTCTATCTGTGCATCGGTAATCTGGCTGTTCAGACGCTGATGGTCGAAGTCCTCAAACCAGGCGTTCGCCAGGATAATGGCGACCTCGACTTCCCGAAACAGGCGCAGCTCGACCGGGAAGTGAGGGTCAGGGCAGGCTGCGGCACTGCGCGTAAAACGCGTGACTAAACCGGTGGCTTCCTTGCCTCCACCGACCGGATTTACATGTTTGATGAAGTCCAGTTGCTGGTTACCGAGCCTGGTCAGCAGTTGGCCTTTATCGTCAGCAGCGAGAGCGGAAATCAGGTAGCTCTTGCCCGCCTGGGACAGGCCGAAGAAACCGATGCCCATGGGTGTTGCCGACACCCGCCCGAGGCTGCGGGACAGGTTGCGCGCGCGGTACAAGTCGCGGCTGAGGACGTCAGCCTTGGTTGCCACGTCCTCGACCTTTTCGGCCACGTCGGCCACCCATTCCAGGGCCAGACCTGCCCCTTTGTGCACGGATGTCCAAGCGTGTGCGAGTTGCATCTGTTTGGTGGTCAGAGTAGTCATTTCGGACTCACGCTCCCGCTGTCGAGCCAATAGTTGGAGGCACCGCCTTCGGCGCTCAACATGGTGTAAAGCTGTAGTTTTACGTCTTTGCGGTCGAAGGATTCACCGGTGTTGCTTTCGATGTTGTCGTCGATCACCAGTGATTCGGCGATGATCTCGGCGTCACCACGATCTGCATCGGCGCCGCTGACGCGAAAACGCAACAACAGACAGGCTTCCTTGCCATCTTTGGTGGGTTTACCGACCAGTTTTCGAGTGCCGCGCTCGGTGAGTTCTATCAGGTACAACGGCGCCGCGACCCAGCGCTCAGCATTGAGCTGGCGGTAACCCAGGCGGGTTTTGCCCAGCACCCTCAACTGTGGCCCGTCGAGTTGCGGCTCGTGCAGTTGCAGGAATTCGTTGCCCTGAGCGTCGCTCTTGATCACATCCCGATAAAGCATGTCGTGGTCGATCACCAGATTGTTTTCGTCCAGCTTTCCGATATGGCGCATGGTCGAATACGGCTTGAGGCGGCCGACGCTGAAGTAGAAGTTGGAGACTTTGCGCTGCTCGCTGAGCAGGCACAGCATCGCACCAACGGCTGCTGTGCTTTTGGGGTCGTCAATCTGGCCATTACGGTGGAAGGGGTACCAGCCGCCAGTGCGGTAGCCGTTCATGGGCACGATGCGGCCCGGTGGCAGCGGTACCTTGCGGCGGATATAAGCCTGCACGCCTGGCAGACGCGATGGACGGCCGGTCAACAGCAACGCGTCGCATGGATACTGGAAGACCACTTCGCACAGCGCATCGAGGATCTTGCTCAGGTTGATCTGGCCTTTGAGGAAAGCCTGGTGAATAGCGGGCAGATCGATACGCAGCACAACTTTGCGCAAGTCAAAGCCATCGCGGCCGCCATCAATGCGCCGCACACCACCGGCCACGTATTCGCGAATACGCTCACTGATCGCATCTTTTTCCAAGAGATCGACAAACGCATACTCGTGGACCGGGCTTGGCAATTCCGGGTCGTATGCTTCGTAGTCTTTAAGCAGACGCAGGCCCAACGGTACGAATACTTGTAAGTTCAGTTGTTGGCGCAGGATGGCCTCTTGAGCGCTCGTGCTTTCATCGCCGCACAGCCGCGACAAGAGCGAGCGTGGCGAAACCACGCCAAAGTCCTTGAGTGCCTGTTCCAGGCCGGGTAATACGAAACGCTGAATGATGTCCAGCAGGATGTCATCACCGGCGACCTTGAAGCTGTCGCGAAAGCGTTGCTCGGGGATGATCGAGACGTTACTGCCGCTGACCTGCTCGGCACCGCGCTCCAGGGAGTATTCAGTGATGACCAGGTCAGTAGTGCCACCGCCGATGTCGATGCTGGCCAGCGTGATGTGTTCGCGATTGGTTTTGTCTGGGCGTGCCAGAGTGTCGAAAAACTCTTGGGCATGCCCGGCAAAGTTCTCGCGGATTTCAGTGTAGAGGTAGACAAGCTGACCGCAGGTGGCTTCATCCCACTCCACTTTGATGCGCGGCAAGGGCACGCGGGGCGCAGGCACAGGTGAATTCAGGCTTTTAGCCTTGCTCGGGTCGAGGTCACCTTCGTGCCAGCCCATGCATTTCCAGACCAGTGCCATTGCTTGCAGCAAACGATCGTTGAGCAGGCTGCGTTCTACTTGCGGCATGCCCGGCGGCACGGTCAGGGTGATACTGGACAGTTGCCGTGGTCGCTGGGTGTGGCCCATGCGGGTACGCTGCGCCGGGCTATTGATCTGCAAAAGGGCTTGAGTCAGCACCTCGGCGAGCATGAAGGTCATCAGCGAGCTGCGCGAGTACTGCGGGGAAAACGCAGGCAGGCGGTCGTCCTCGTTCTTGAGTTTGTAAAACGCCTGGCCGAGCTTGGTGATCTTGTGCGAAAACGGTGCAGCTGTGGCTTTGGGCTCGCTGTCGGTCTGCACGTACGAATTGTTGAAGCGCCAGCCGTGGGTGTAGGCGTTTTCGTCCCACAGATAGCGTTTTGGACTTGACAGGCCGGTGGAGCCTTCAGTGCCACGGCGGCGCCCGGACAATCGCCCGGCTTCGACACCGACACGGGCGATGGTCGGCCATTGGAACGCATCATGGCGGCCACTTTGGACCGAAAAGTTTTCTTTGCCGAACGACGCCTGTGCAAACTCCACGCGGCTTTCAAACGGCTGATTGTAGACCCGCTCCGGGCGCACCAGGTCGCGGATTTGCAGGATGTAGTTGTGTTTCATCCCGTCGCCGGATTGCCCGTGGTTTTCGATCAGAATGCCACAGGTGCGTGAGTTGCCGACATCCAGCACCAGGTCCACCGGGATAGGCGGGTCTATAGCGTCCACGCCGTTGGCGGTAAGCTTTATTTCCGGGACTACGATACGTGCAAGTTCGCTGCTGCGCTGCTCGGGAATCGGCTTGGCCATCAGGCTCA
>DQGF01000518.1:22572-25011 GCA_003525045.1 Pseudomonas sp.
GCTCAGCAGGTTCAGGTAATGGCCGATGTGGCGCTGCTCGACCAACTCCTCATCAACGTCTTCGCTGGGACGATGCTTGTTGCCTTCACGGTAGATTTCCGTCAGCCAGTCCTGCACCCATTTCTGGTCCAGAAACCAGCGGCTCTGGCGTGCGTGACACGCCAAGCGAAAAGATGAACCGGCGTTAATGTCGTCCCGGGTCGGTGCCAAGTACTGCATGCCCGCCGCCGAAGCCATGGAGCGGGTGTCGAACGCTAGTGTCAGGCGGTGAGTGTTGCCATCCACATCAGGCTGTTCGAGTTCGATCAAGCGTACTCGTGCCCAGTTGGTCGGGCCTTCGTCGTAACGCTCTGGCGGCAGGAAGCGAAAGAACGGAGCTGGCAGCCACAAGCCGTCAAGCAGCTTGAAACTGGCTTGCATGCCAAGGGTCAGGTCCTCGTCGTCGACTTCGCTGATGAGGCGTTCCTGAGTCTGCGACTGGGCCAGTCGTTCGCCAGACTGATTGGCAGTGCCTACCGGCCCCAAGTGGAAATACTGTTTGCTTTCCTGATTCTGCAACAGACGGGCGATCAGCGTATTGCCCATTCTGGCAAAGCGCCCGGCGGGTTCGTTACGCAGATCAAGTTTGACGGCGAAGTCCATAAACTGGACCCCGCTGTCATTGATCAGGTGGACGGTATCTTCGAATTGCGTAAGTTCTGGCAGCATGGGTCCAGCCTTTATTCGCGCCGCATGGACATGGGGAATTGAGTGTTGCCATAGTTGCCCTGGCAATCGGCGATGCTTCGCGCGCCTGGCTTACAGGACACTTGGGGCATGTCATAGCGGCTACCGTCGGTGCAGTTGGCCTGTTCCTGGCTGTTTAAGCCCAGGTTGCCGCCATTCATTGCGGCATTGACCGCCCCGGAACAGGACACGCCGTCCGGGCGGCGGATAGTGACATTGCCCTGGCCTTTCTCGAATGCGTACTCCAGTCGTAAAGGCTTGGAGGTTTTGGCATCCATGATCCCAGCCCCCGCGCGGTAATTCCCATTCAAAAAATCAGCGGGGCCTTCAACGACGTTCGGTGGAATGCTTAACGGCGTGCCGGGAGCACTGGATTGGACAGGCTGGGCGCCAGGTACCGGCTGCTGTGCCAACTCGGTCGCAGCAGGCTCGCTGGTTTCTGGCTCTGACGAAGACGAAGACGTTGCCGAAGGCGGCTCGACGGGCAATTCGGGAGACGGTTGGCTGTTGGTAGCAGCTCCAGAGGCTGGCACTGTCGTACCGCTGGCGCTGCTGGTTACGGACGGATCGCTGAGCTGAATGCTATCTGCGGTAGCAGGTATGTTTGGAACGGCCACGCTCCCGACAGACAGCGTAGCCGTGGGCGAACAACTTCGCAGCAGACCTAAAAGCAACACGGCCAACATCAGCAGCAGCAATGGCCAGAGCCACCAAAAGCGACGCCACCAAGGGCGGGCTGGTGTGACTGGAGGCAGCATTGCAGGAGGGCTCACGGTGAGTGTCGGAGCTAACAGAGGGGCGGGCGCAGGACTGGCAGGTCGAGGAGTCAGGAAATAAAGCGGGTCACGATGCCGATCGCCTTCATGCTGCACAAAGCCCCAAAAAGTCAGAACCGGCTGGGTATAGCGCTCGGATTCACCTTGTGCATTTGTGCGTGTGGCTTCGACGAGATAAATGTAACTGTCAGCTGGAGCATGCGGAACCAATCCCAACAGTTTTCCGAAAATAACCTGGTCGCTTTGACCGCCTTTGCTTCCAGCCTGCACCAGCGCCGAACTCATATCGGCGATTGCATTCGTGAAATGGTTTAGCTGGGATCTGGCGGCTTCGCGCTCGTCTTCAGTTGCCGAGCTCCAAGGCACTACGTCACCTTGAATCGGGCTATACCAGTCAATAACGCTGCCCTGTTCGTTGCTTTTTGGCACAGCAAGAAAGTTGGCCAAGGGCGGTGCTTTGCGGGTGAGCGCGGCGATGAGTTGTAAGGCGGCCTTGTAGACGGGTTGCCCGGTTTCGCCTACGGCGATGAACTCGTCACTTTTGCCCGTACGAAGCAGCGCACCGTGCATGCTGAACATTCCCTTGTAATTCAATCTGTTGGCTGATCACTACATCTCAGCAGGCGGCCACAGTAATGGCAAAATGCCTTTGACGTCAATTTTTATACGAATAACGTTTAGACAGGGCACAAGGCGCTAGAAGCTCTGCCGCGGGGGTTCCAGGCTATTTCAGTTTGATTGGGTGAGAGCAGGACGGTCAGGACGTCCACGAATCTGGCTTATGCAATCCTTCTCATGCAGTTTTGCTGAAGATTGATGTGAGATGAGGGCCGGGAGGATGACCCAGGCTGATCCGGAGCGCGAGTTGGGTCTCCTTCTTCAGTGGTCGAATGCCTTCGTATTTTTGGCCGGCGGGGGAGGGCGTTGTAATCGGCCG
>DQGF01000001.1 GCA_003525045.1 Pseudomonas sp.
GGCGCGACGATCTTGCCGGTCTGACCGACCTGCATGTCGTTGGGTACGAAACCTGCGTCGACCGCGGCGCGGGAAGCACCGACGGCAGCGCCCAGCTTGTCGGCCAGGGCGTACAGGTGTTTGAAGTTGTCGCCGTTCTGCATGCCGCGACCGCCGGAAACGACGATCTTGGCAGCGGTCAGTTCCGGACGATCAGATTTAGCAAGCTCTTCGCCAACGAAGCTCGAAATGCCAGCGTCGTGAGCAGCCGCCACGGCTTCAACAGCCGCCGAACCACCTTCTGCAGCAACCGGGTCGAAACCGGTGGCACGCACGGTGATCACTTTGATCGCAGCGTTCGATTGCACGGTGGCGATGGCGTTACCGGCGTAGATCGGGCGCTTGAAGGTGTCAGCGCTTTCGACCGTGATGATCTCGGAGATCTGGTCAACGTCCAGCTGGGCGGCAACGCGCGGCAGGATGTTTTTGCCGTTGGAAGTAGCGGCAGCCAGAATGTGGCTATAACCAGCGCCCAATTCTGCAACCAGCGGTGCAACGTTTTCTGGCAGTTGGTGAGCGTAGGCGGCGTTGTCGGCCACCAGCACTTTAGCCACGCCAGCGATTTTCGCAGCGGCTTCAGCCACGGTGCCAACGCCTTGGCCGGCCACCAGAACGTGGATATCACCGCCGATTTTGACGGCAGCAGCCACGGTGTTCAGCGTGGCCGGGGCCACTACTTTGTTGTCGTGTTCAGCGATTACCAAGATAGTCATGATTAGATTACCTTCGCTTCGTTTTTCAGTTTCTCGACCAGTTCAGCCACCGACTTGACCTTGATACCCGCGCTGCGTGCAGCCGGCGCTTCGACTTTCACGGTCTTGTTGGTGGAGGCGGTGGAAACGCCCAAAGCGTCCGGAGTCAGCACTTCGAGAGGCTTCTTCTTGGCTTTCATGATGTTTGGCAGGGACGCGTAGCGCGGCTCGTTCAAACGCAGGTCGGTGGTGACGATGGCCGGCAGTTTCAGGGAAACCGTCTGCGCGCCGCCGTCGACTTCGCGGGTCACGGCAACCGTGTCGCCGCTGATTTCGACTTTGGAGGCGAACGTGCCCTGACCGTAGCCGCTCAATGCCGCGAGCATCTGGCCGGTCTGGTTGTTGTCGCTGTCGATGGCTTGTTTGCCAAGGATCACCAGCTGAGGCTGTTCCTTGTCGACAACAGCTTTCAGCAGCTTGGCAACCGCCAGGGACGTCAGATCTTCAGCGGATTCGACGAGGATGGCGCGATCGGCACCCAGAGCCAGCGCAGTGCGCAGTTGCTCTTGAGCGGTGGTCGGGCCGATGGAGACGACGACGATTTCAGTCGCAACACCTTTCTCTTTCAGGCGTACGGCTTCTTCCACTGCGATTTCGCAGAACGGGTTCATCGACATCTTGACGTTGGCGAGGTCGACGCCGGAATTGTCCGCCTTGACGCGAACCTTGACGTTGTAATCCACAACGCGTTTGACAGCTACAAGAACCTTCATGGATTCCTCGTTACTCTCCGGTGAAAAGAAGTCGCCTAGGCGAACCTGGCGGTTTGATGCTCATCGGCGCAAGGGCACCTCTAAAAACGCTGGCAGGTGTATCGGGTGAACCTTGTTCACGAGGCAGATGACCGTTCGTCAGTGATGACTAACGAGTCATTCGTTATCGCGGCGTGTAAACTGCGCCCCCATGGAACACAACGCATCACCTGGTACTGCCACCGCCCTGTCTTTAGAGGTGCTCTTGAAACCAACAGTCAGCCTACGGCGAGCGCAAAACCGCCCGTATATTGACCGGAACACCTATTCCGGTCAATACGGCAAAATGGCCAGTCATAAGCCGCGTGACTGTGATTTCTGTGGCTTTGCGCCAATTCAAACAAACGTTTGTATTGGACGCTGAGAGTGGTGTAGATATAATGCGCCACCTTAGAGAGAAAGGTGGATTATCGATTGTCCTTTTCCTGCATCGAGCAGGAGTTCGTGGATGCGACACCAAACCTCCAATTAGAAAAAAAACTGTTGAGCCTTGAGTAGGAGATAACCTGTGGAACGCGAATACATGGAATTCGACGTGGTCATCGTCGGTGCCGGCCCCGCGGGTCTTTCCGCCGCCTGCCGCTTGAAGCAGAAGGCCGCCGAAGCCGGTAAGGAAATCAGCGTCTGCGTGGTCGAAAAAGGCTCCGAAGTCGGCGCACACATTCTCTCCGGCGCGATCTTCGAACCCCGCGCCCTGAACGAATTGTTCCCGGACTGGAAAGAACTTGGCGCGCCGCTGAACACGCCAGTGACCCGCGATGACATCTTCGTGCTCAAGAACGCCGACAGCGCGCAGAAAATTCCTGACTTCTTTGTGCCCAAGACCATGCACAACGAAGGCAATTACATCATCTCCCTGGGCAACCTGTGCCGCTGGCTGGCCCAGCAGGCCGAAAACCTCGGTGTGGAAATCTACCCGGGCTTCGCCGCCCAGGAAGCGCTGTTCGATGAGAACGGCGTGGTCCGCGGGATCATCACCGGCGACCTGGGCGTTGACCGCGAAGGTCACCCGAAAGAAGGCCTGTACACCCCGGGCATGGAACTGCGCGGCAAGTACACGCTGTTCGCCGAAGGTTGCCGCGGTCACATCGGCAAGCAGTTGATCAAGCGCTTCAACCTCGACAGCGATGCCGATGCCCAGCACTACGGCATCGGCCTGAAAGAAATCTGGGAAGTCGATCCGGCCAAGCATCAGCCAGGCCTGGTCGTGCACACCGCCGGCTGGCCGCTGGAGATCATGGGCACCGAGAACACCGGCGGCTCGTTCCTCTATCACCTGGAAAACAACCAGGTGGTCGTGGGTCTGATCGTCGACCTGTCCTACAGCAACACCTTCCTGTCGCCATTCGACGAGTTCCAGCGCCTGAAGCATCACCCGGTGCTCAAGCAGTACCTGGAAGGCGGCAAGCGCATCAGCTACGGCGCGCGCGCCATCTGCAAGGGCGGCCTGAACTCGCTGCCGAAAATGGTGTTCAAGGGCGGCGCGCTGATCGGTTGCGACCTCGGCACCCTGAACTTCGCCAAGATCAAAGGCAGCCATACCGCGATGAAGTCCGGCATGCTCGCCGCTGAATCGGTGGCTGAAGCGCTGTTTGCTGAAAAAGATGGCACCGAAGAGCTGATCACCTACGTCGACGCGTTCAAGAAGAGCTGGCTCCACGACGACTTGTCCCCCAGCCGCAACTTCGGCCCGGCGATCCACAAGTTCGGCGCCATCGTCGGTGGCGGTTTCAACTGGCTCGACCAGAACATCTTCGGCGGCAAACGGCCGTTCACCCTGCATGACACCAAGCCGGATTACGCGTGCCTGAAGTTCGCAGCCGACTGCAAGAAGATCGACTACCCGAAACCGGACGGCAAGATCAGCTTCGACAAACTCAGCTCGGTGTTCATCTCCGGTACCAACCATGAAGAAGAGCAGCCGTGCCACCTGAAGCTGACCGATCCGAGCATCCCGATCGCCAAGAACCTGCCGCTGTACGATGAGCCTGCCCAGCGT
>DQGF01000521.1:0-720 GCA_003525045.1 Pseudomonas sp.
GATCCTGTCCGACGACGGCATGCAGCATTATCGCCTGGCCCGGGACCTGGAACTGGTGCTGATCGACGCCGCCCGTGGCCTGGGAAATAAACGCTGTTTGCCGGCCGGGCCGTTGCGCGAGCCGGTCGAGCGCCTGCAAAGCGTCGATGCGGTGCTCTACAACGGCGCCGCTGCCGACCGCAATGGCGGTTTTGCCTTCCAGCTGCAACCCACCGCGCTGGTCAATCTGCACAGTGGCGAACGTCGTCCCCTCGATCACTTCCCTGCGGGCCAGGCCCTGCACGCGGTGGCCGGGATCGGCAATCCGCAGCGTTTCTTCACGACCCTCGAAACGCTACACTGGCAGCCCGTGCCCCATGCATTTGCCGACCACGCCGAATACAGCGTCCAGGCCTTGAATTTCACTCCGTCATTGCCGTTGGTAATGACCGAAAAGGACGCGGTGAAGTGCCGTGCCTTCGCCGCCGCCGATTGGTGGTACCTGGCGGTCGATGCTGCGCCATCGCCGGCCTTCGTGGCCTGGTTCGATACGCAGCTGATGCGCCTGTTGCCGGATCGTCTTTTGCCTTAATCCGTTTTTATCCAGGGAATGCTCATGGACACCAAATTGCTCGATATCCTCGCTTGCCCGGTCTGCAAAGGCCCGCTCAAGCTCAGTGCCGACAAGACCGAGTTGATCAGCAAGGGCGCAGGTCTGGCGTATCCGATTCGCGACGGCAT
>DQGF01000521.1:1018-1424 GCA_003525045.1 Pseudomonas sp.
GACGGCATCCCGGTGATGCTCGAAACCGAAGCCCGCACCCTGACCACCGACGAGCGTTTGGATAAATGACCACAGCCTTTACCGTTGTCATCCCGTCGCGTTACGCCTCCAGCCGCTTGCCGGGCAAGCCGTTGCTGATGATCGCCGGCAAGCCGATGATCCAGCACGTTTGGGAACAGGCCAGCAAAAGCAGCGCCGAGCGCGTGGTAGTCGCCACGGACGATTCGCGCATTGTCGAGGCCTGCAAGGGCTTTGGCGCCGAAGTGGTGTTGACCCGTGAAGACCACAATTCCGGTACCGATCGCCTGGCCGAAGTCGCTGCACAACTGGGCCTGACGCCCGACGCGATCGTGGTCAACGTTCAGGGTGACGAACCGCTGATCCCGCCGAGCGTGATCGATCAGGT
>DQGF01000521.1:1708-1872 GCA_003525045.1 Pseudomonas sp.
CCGCCGAGCGTGATCGATCAGGTCGCCGCCAACCTGGCGGCCCATACTGAAGCGCGCATGGCCACGCTGGCCGAGCCGATCGAAGACGTGGAAACCCTGTTCAACCCCAACGTGGTCAAGGTCGTCAGCGACCTCAATGGCCTGGCGCTGACCTTCAGTCGTGC
>DQGF01000521.1:2159-6420 GCA_003525045.1 Pseudomonas sp.
GGCCTGGCACTGACCTTCAGTCGTGCGACCTTGCCATGGGCCCGTGATGCCTTCGCCAAAAATCGCGAAGAGCTGCCGGAAGGCGTGCCGTACCGTCGCCACATCGGCATTTATGCCTACCGCGCCGGCTTCCTGCATGACTTTGTCAGCTGGGGCCCGTGCTGGCTGGAAAACACCGAATCCCTGGAACAGCTGCGGGCCCTGTGGCATGGCGTGCGGATTCACGTCGCCGACGCGCTGATCGCACCGCCCACCGGCGTCGACACCCTTGAAGACCTCGAGCGCGTTCGTCGCCTGCTGGAGGCCTGATGCGGGTTCTGTTCGTCTGCCTGGGCAATATCTGCCGTTCTCCCACGGCGGAAGGGGTGCTGCGGCATAAACTGCACGAAGCGGGGCTGGCCGATCACATCGAAGTCGCCTCCGCCGGCACTGGCGACTGGCACGTCGGCAAGGCGCCGGACAAGCGCAGCCAGGCCGCAGCCAGGTTGCGCGGCTACGACCTGTCCGCCCAGCGCGCCCAGCAAGTGAGCCGTGCCGATTTCGCCACCTACGACCTGATCCTGGCGATGGACAACAGCAACCTGCGCAACCTCAAGGCCCTGCAACCGGCCAAGGGCAAGGCCGAGCTGGACCTGTTCCTGCGTCGATACCAGTCGCAAGTCGATGAAGTGCCCGACCCGTACTACGACGGTGATCAGGGCTTCGAGCAGGTGCTGGACCTGATCGAACGCGCGAGCGACTTGCTGGTGATCGAATTGAAGGGGCGGTTATGAGTTTGCAGGTACTGCCCGGGGTTTCGCTCAAACCGTTCAATACCTTCGGGGTGGACGTTCAGGCCCGGTTGTTCGCCGAGGCCCACAGCGATGCCGACGTGCGCGAAGCCCTGGCCTATGCGGCGGAACATGCGGTGCCATTGCTGGTGATTGGCGGGGGCAGCAACCTGCTGCTGACCGCCGATATCCAGTCGTTGGTGCTGCGCATGGCCACGCGCGGGATACGCATCTTGAGCGACGATGGCAGCAAGGTCGTGATCGAAGCCGAGGCTGGCGAACCTTGGCATCCGTTCGTGCAGCAAACTCTGGCCCGAGGGTTGTCGGGGCTGGAAAACCTCAGCCTGATTCCCGGCACCGTGGGCGCCGCGCCAATGCAGAACATCGGTGCCTATGGCGTGGAAATCAAGGACGTATTCGCCGGTCTGACCGCCCTCGACCGCCACACCGGCGAACTGCGCGACTTCACACTGGCCGAATGCAATTTCGCTTACCGCGACAGCCTGTTCAAGCAGGAGCCGGGGCGTTGGTTGATCCTGCGGGTTCGCTTCCTCCTGGACCGCGCCGCGCACCTGCATCTGGAATACGGCCCGGTACGGCAGCGCCTGACCGAGCAGGGCATCGACCACCCGACCGCCACCGATGTCAGCCAGGCGATCTGCAGCATTCGCAACGAAAAGCTGCCGGACCCGGCGGTGCTCGGCAATGCCGGCAGTTTCTTCAAGAATCCGTTGGTGTCAGCCGCACTGGTGGCGCGACTCAAGGGTGAATACCCGGACCTGGTGGCCTACGCGCAACCCGACGGGCAAATGAAGCTCGCGGCGGGTTGGCTGATCGAGCGGGCGGGATGGAAAGGTTTCCGCGATGCCGATGCAGGCGTGCATAAATTGCAGGCGCTGGTGCTGGTCAACTACGGCAACGCGACCGGCCTGCAACTGCTGAACCTGGCGCAGCGCATCCAGAAAGACATTTCAGACCGTTTCCATGTCGATCTGGAAATGGAGCCTAATCGGTATTAGAGGGGCAGCTGCAAGCTTCAAGCTTCAAGCCCGCAAGCTACAATTTCTGGATGTCGGGCTTTGCTGCTTTGCTTCTACTTGAAGCTTGAAGCTTGAAGCTTGAAGCTTAAAGCTTGCAGCTTAAAGCTTGCTCTGAAAGCCCTGCCTCAGCAGGGCTTTTTAACTATGCGGGCGTGCCCATGATTACCCTGAAGCTCAATGGTCAAGACCATCCACTCGATGTCACCGAGGATATGCCGTTGCTCCGGGCAAGCCTGCCGGTGCGTTATCAGTTGCAGGGTTGGCAGAAGGCCGAGTTCTGATGGACAGCGTCGATCTGAATGTTTTGCGCAGCGTGTTGCAGTGGCGTCGCGCCGGTCAGCGGGTGGTGTTGTACAGCGTGGTCCAGACCTGGGGCACCGCGCCCCGGGCGCCTGGTGCCATGCTGGCCTTGCGTGAAGACGGGGTGGTGATTGGCTCGGTGTCGGGCGGCTGTGTGGAGGATGATCTGATTGCCCGGCTGCACGACGGTCGGATTTCGGCCGATGGGCCGCCGGTGCAACTGATCACTTATGGCGTCACTCGCGAGGAGGCTGCACGTTTCGGCTTGCCCTGCGGCGGTACTTTGCGTCTGACTGAGGAGCGAGTGAGTGATCCAGGCTGGGTCGCCGAGTTGCTGACACGTTGCGAGGCCCACGAAATCGTTGCGCGAGAGCTGGATATCGCGACCGGGAAAGTGATTTTGCAACCGGCCAGCAAGACCGATGCGCTGACGTTTGACGGGAAGACCCTGCGCGCCATCTACGGCCCGCGTTGGCGATTGTTGCTGATCGGCGCAGGGCAATTGTCCCGTTACGTCGCCGAGATGGCGCGGCTGCTGGATTTCGAAGTGCTGATCTGCGATCCGCGCACCGAGTTCGTCTACGGCTGGGAAGAACAGCACGGGCGCTTTGTTTCGGGTATGCCGGACGAAGCGGTGCTGAACATCCAGACCGACGAACGCACCGCCATCGTCGCGCTGACCCACGATCCTCGCCTGGACGACATGGCGCTGCTCACCGCCCTGGACTCCAAGGCCTTTTATGTCGGTGCACTAGGTTCCCGGGTCAACAGCCGCAAGCGCCGGGACAACCTGGCTCAGCTAGGCTTGTCAGATCAGGCCATCGAGCGGCTGCACGGCCCGATCGGTTTGCACATCGGCAGCCATAGCCCGGCGGAAATCGCCTTGTCGCTGCTGGCCGAAATTGTGGCGATCAAGAACGGTGTCGAGCTGAAGCAGATGAAGCCGTTGCAGGAGGAAGTATGAGCGAACCCATCGGCGCCATCGTGTTGGCGGCAGGGCAGGGCAGTCGTTTCCGAGAGGTGGCGGGTGCAGGGAAGGACAAGTTGCTGGCGGACTGTGCCGGGCGTGATGGCGCGGTTCATTCGGTGATCGAACAGGTACTGGTGAATTTGCCGGCCAGCCTTGAGAAGCGCGTCCTGGTGACTACCGCAGACCGCCCGCAAGTGATTCGCATGGCCCAGGCTTATGGTTGCGAGATTGTGCTGATCGAGTCGACTGGTATGGGCGACAGTATTGCGGCCGGGGTGGCGGCGTGTCCGCAGCTTGGTGGCTGGTTGATAGTGTTGGGGGATATGCCGTTTATCCTGCCGTCGAGTATCGAGCGGGTGGTGGCGGGGATTGCTGATGACGCTGTCAGTGTGCCGGTGCAGGACGGTGAGTACGGGCATCCGGTGGGGTTCGGCCGCACGTTTGGGCCGGGGTTGATGGCGTTATCGGGTGATCAAGGCGCTAAGCCGTTGTTTGCGCAAGCGCGGGTGGTCGAAGTCGCGGTGGATGATTCCGGGGTGTTATGGGATGTGGATGTGCCTGCTGCGTTGGTTTTTGCCTGACACACCGTCTTCGCGGGCAAGCCTCGCTCCTACAGGATCCAAGTCGTTCGCATGATTGGCAAACGACACAAACCCGTAGGAGCGAGGCTTGCCCGCGAAGAACGATAACGCGGTCCACCTATTTAAACACCGACATAAAAAAAGCCCCGCCTGGATCACCAGGCGGGGCTTTTTAATGGCCGATGGAATCAGACGAGAGGTTTAGGCTCGTGCTCTTTTTCCAGGGCTTGTTCACGTTGCCCTACCGCTTCCTGAACGGAGCGCGGGGCTTCGTCGATCGCGGAGTCAACCGGCTCGGCGGCGACTTCAGCAGCCGGGGCAGGCGTCGCCTCGACCACTTCAGCAACAACCGGTGCCGCCTCGACAACGGCCGGTGCAGCAGCGGCAGCCAGTTCGGCTTCCTTCTGCAGACGCTCGGCTTCACGCTTGCGCCGACGCACTTCACGTGGATCGTTCGGCGCACGGCCGCTTGGCGTCAGGGCGCTGACAGGCGCCGCTTCGACTTCAGGTGCAGCCACTTCGGCGACAACCGGCGCCGCAGCTTCGACTACCGGTGCAGCTTCGGCCACCGGTGCAGGCTCGGCAGCAGCAACCACTGGA
>DQGF01000521.1:6716-7371 GCA_003525045.1 Pseudomonas sp.
CAGCAGCAACCACTGGCTCGGAAACCATGGCTTCAGCTTCTGGCGCTTCGGCAGCGGTGGGCTCGGCAACCCAGTTGAACGCCGTTTGCTCTTCGCGAACTTCACGAATGGTTTCTGTCACGGTTTCGGCGACTGTTTCAGTAGCCGGCTCAGCAGCGGTTGGCGCTTCGGCGATGACAGCCGGCTCAGCGGCAGCTTCAACTTCAGGCTGTGCTTCACGAACCGGGGCGACTTCGATTTCCGGCGACGCAGTTGCTTCGACCGGCGTGGTCGCTTCAACGACTGGCGCTTCCACTGGAGCAGTTTCCAGGGTGGCGGCAGTGGCACGTTCGGCTTGCTCGTTGGCTTGTGCCTCGGCCGGAGCGCTGATCACGCTGCTGGCAACGGCTGCGGTAACCGCCAGGCCGGCGGCCAGATCGGCAGCGCTTGGCGCTTCGCTGGTTTCGCCTTCGGCGGACTCGGATTCTTCCGAACCTTCGATCACGTTGCCATTGGCATCGCGTTGACGCTCGCGACGGTTGCTGCGACGACGCTGGCCACGGGAGCGGCGGCGTGGACGATCGCCTTCGGCGCTCTCCTGACCGTCTTCCTGCAGCTGCTCTTCGTTGCCTGTCAGCTCTTCTTCGGCCACGGCAGCAGCGGCTTGTTCGGCCCC
>DQGF01000521.1:7680-11160 GCA_003525045.1 Pseudomonas sp.
GACGTTCTTCACGCGGTGGGCGTGGAGCACGCTCTTCGCGTGGCTGACGGGCTGGACGTTCTTCGGCGATAGCGGTAGCGGCGGCAGCCGGAGCGCTGGCATCCAGAGGCTCACGCAGTTCACGTACCCGTTCTTCACGATCGCCACGTGGCTTGCGCTCTTCGCGAGGAGCGCGCGGTGCACGTTCTTCACGAGGGGCGCGCGGTGCGCGTTCTTCGCGAGCTACAACGGCCGGAGTCTCTTCACGGGCTTCGCGTGGTTGACGCTCTTCGCGTGGCTCACGTGGTGCGCGCTCTTCACGCGGTGCACGTTCCTCGCGAGGCTTGCGTTCTTCGTCGCGGCGACCGTTACGGTTGCGGCTCTGCTGACGACCGTTGCGACGCTCTTCGTTGCGGGCAGGGCGCTCGGTGGTTGCTGGCTTTTCAACCACAACCGGTGCGGCTGGCTCTTCCTTGGACGCGAACAGGCTGACCAGCGACTTCACCAGGCCTTTGAACAGGCTTGGCTCAGGCGCGGCGGCCGGTGCAGCCACCGGAGCGGGAGCGACGACTTCGGCCGGAACCGGAGCGTTGGCACGGGCCGGTGCAGTCTTGACCGCGGCTTCCTGGCGAACCAGGGTACGGGTCGCGGCAGCTGGCTGGACTTCTTCGACTTCGGCAGCGGCAGCAGCGATTTCGTAGCTGGACTGGCCGACCGCGGCTTCCGGGCTGTCATCGCGCAAACGCTGCACTTCGAAGTGCGGCGTTTCGAGGTGATCGTTCGGCAGAATGACGATGCGGGCACGGGTGCGAAGTTCGATCTTGGTGATCGAGTTGCGTTTCTCGTTGAGCAGGAACGCAGCCACCGGGATCGGCACTTGGGCGCGAACTTCGGCGGTGCGGTCTTTCAGGGCTTCTTCTTCGATCAGGCGCAGGATCGCCAGCGACAGCGATTCAACGTCACGGATGATGCCGGTGCCGTTGCAACGCGGGCACACGATGCCGCTGCTTTCGCCCAGGGAAGGGCGCAGGCGCTGACGGGACATTTCCAGCAGGCCGAAGCGCGAGATGCGACCGACTTGCACGCGGGCGCGGTCGGCTTCCAGGCATTCGCGGACTTTCTCTTCCACGGCGCGCTGGTTCTTGGCAGGGGTCATGTCGATGAAGTCGATGACGANNACGTCGACCGGCACCTGCGCGTGGACCGCGCCGGTGTTTTCCTTCATCGCCTCTTCCTAGATGATCCCCAGCACGTGCAGGGCGGTGGACTCGGTGCCGCGGATGAATCCCGTGCCGCTGCAGCGCGGGCAGCTGATGTGCGCGGTCTCCTCGAGCGACGGCTGCAGCCGCTGGCGCGAGAGCTCCATCAGCCCGAAGCGCGAGATCTTGCCCATCTGCACGCGCGCGCGGTCCTAGCGCAGCGCCTCGCGCAGGCGGTTCTCGACCTCGCGCTGGTTGCGCTGCGACTCCATGTCGATGAAGTCGATGACGATCAGGCCGCCGATGTCGCGCAAGCGCAACTGACGGGCGATTTCTTCGGCGGCTTCAAGGTTGGTCTGCAGGGCGGTTTCTTCGATGTCGCTGCCTTTGGTGGCGCGCGCCGAGTTGATGTCGATGGACACCAGGGCTTCGGTCGGATCGATAACGATGGAACCACCGGAAGGCAGTTCAACGACGCGCTGGAAAGCGGTCTCGATCTGGCTTTCGATCTGGAAACGGTTGAACAGCGGCACGCTGTCTTCGTACAGCTTGATCTTGCTGGCGTACTGCGGCATCACCTGGCGGATGAAGGTCAGGGCTTCGTCCTGGGCTTCAACGCTGTCGATCAGCACTTCGCCGATGTCCTGGCGCAGGTAATCGCGGATGGCGCGAATGATCACGTTGCTTTCCTGGTAGATCAGGAAAGGCGCGGCGCGATCCAGCGAGGCTTCTTTGATGGCGGTCCAGAGTTGCAGCAGGTAGTCCAGGTCCCACTGCATTTCTTCGCTGCTGCGGCCCAGGCCGGCAGTGCGCACGATCAGACCCATGTCGGCCGGGGCAACCAGGCCGTTGAGGGCTTCACGCAGTTCGTTGCGCTCTTCACCTTCGATGCGACGGGAGATACCGCCGGCACGCGGGTTGTTCGGCATCAGCACCAGATAACGACCGGCCAGGCTGATGAAAGTGGTCAGGGCGGCGCCCTTGTTGCCACGTTCTTCTTTTTCGACCTGAACGATGACTTCCTGGCCTTCGCTCAGGACGTCCTTGATGTTGACGCGGCCTTCGGGGGCTTTCTTGAAGTATTCGCGGGAGATTTCTTTGAGGGGCAGGAAGCCATGGCGCTCAGAGCCGAAATCGACAAAGGCAGCCTCGAGGCTTGGTTCGATGCGAGTAATCCGGCCTTTATAGATGTTGGCCTTTTTCTGCTCGCGTGCACCGGATTCGATGTCCAGGTCGTAGAGGCGCTGGCCATCTACCAGTGCAACACGCAACTCTTCGGGTTGGGTTGCGTTAATCAGCATTCTTTTCATGTAGTACCGTCGGTTTCCGGGCTGCCGGAAACGGCGTTCGGCACACACGACTTCTCACGGTCGGTGTCAGGTGCGTCGGGAGTGGTTGGCCATTCCCGTGTCCAGCGAAGTCCGGCCAATGTGGGCCTTCATCGCGACGTACGCGTCCTGCTTGCTGTGGCTACTTAAGCACTCAGTCAGGAGGAGGAATCAACCGGCGGCTGTGGACGAGATGAAGCGTCTTGATAAAGCCTAGTGCTACACAGTCCAGCGGTTGTGCATCTCCACCCTACACGTATCCCTGATAATTCGGGTGCTGCCGCGCGCAGAATCCGCAGCGGGTTGGCATTTACCGTGAGCTCCGAAGGGGGAGGTCACGCATCATGGCTAATTTAGGCGTTGTTTCCGAAGCGTTCGCTCGGGGTCGTTCGTAGCTGACTGCACTTTGTGAACTGGCCGTGAATATTTGCTCGCAAGGCGAGTGAAAACTCTGCTTTGCGGCATGATTCAGGCCTCATGTCACCTGCGCTTGTTACAACTGCAAACTCTACCGTTACGTAGCGAAAGCCCCGTAGGACGGCCTCTCGTCCTCGTGAATTGCGATGGTCAGGGCCGGTTTTTGACCGTTGGTCCGCTGTCCAGGCCACTTTTGGCGGCGTTCGCGACTATAGCAGTAATGATTAAGTGCTTCAATTCCATAAAAAATTGTTATCATCGCGGCATGACGACTACTGCCCCTTCGACCCCAGCGGTACAACTGCTGGAGGTCTCGCCGGAATATGCCGGCCAACGTATTGATAACTTCCTTCTCGCTCGGCTCAAAGGCGTGCCCAAGACCTTGATTTACCGCATTTTGCGCAAGGGCGAAGTGCGGGTGAACAAGGGACGGATCAAGCCCGAATACAAGCTGCAGGCGGGCGATATCGTGCGCGTGCCGCCGGTTCGTGTGCCTGAGCGCGACGAGCCGGTGCCGCTGGCCCAGGGCCTGCTCCAGCGCCTCGAAGCCTCGATTG
>DQGF01000264.1:0-241 GCA_003525045.1 Pseudomonas sp.
GGCAAGCCTCGCTCCTACAGTGGTCAGCGTTCAGTCAGGCATGAAAAAGGCGACCCGAAGGTCGCCTTTTTATTCAGCCAGCGTTGATCAGAACTCGTGATCAGCGTTGTCCGGGTTCAGGTCGCTGATGCCCAGTTTGCCGGCAGCTGCTTCGATCGAACCGGTCTGCTTGACCAGGGACGCGATAGCGTCACGGACGATCTGGTTGCCAGCCGTGTTGCCGGCGGCGATCAGTTGGTCG
>DQGF01000264.1:550-4481 GCA_003525045.1 Pseudomonas sp.
TGGTCGTAGTGCTCACCCTTATTGGCGTGATCGACGATGACCTGCATCTTCGCTTCGGTTGCAGCCAGGTCGGCTTTCAGTGCGGTGTCGGTCGCCGGGTCGGCCTTGGCCACCAGGGACGACAGACTGGCGCCGGTCATTTTGCTGCCATCGACGCGGGTGTATTCGCCCAGGTACACGTTACGAATGCCTTTGGCATCGTAGAACTGTGAGTTATGGGTGTTGTCGCTGAAACAGTCGTGTTCGTCTTCCGGGGAGTTGGCTTCCAGGGAAACCTTCATGCGCTCGCCCGCCAGTTCGCCCAGGGACAGGCTGCCCATGCCGAACAGCATTTTGCGCAGGCCGCTTTCAGCCGGCTCCGCTTCCAGGGTGGCGCGGTAGTTGTCGGCCACGTTCGGCTTCCAGTTGCCGACCATCTCTTCCAGGTCGTTGACCAGCAGTTGGGTCACGGACTTCAGGTAGGCACGACGACGATCGTTGTGACCGCCAGTGGCACCGGCGCCTTCCAGGTAGTCGGAAGCCGGACGGTTGCCAGCGCCAGGGCCGGTGCCGTTCAGGTCCTGGCCCCACAGCAGGAATTCGATGGCGTGGTAGCCGGTGGCGACGTTGGCCTCGGAACCACCCAGCTCGTTCAGGCCGGCGAGTTTTTCCGGGGTGATGTCCTTGACGTCGATCTTGTCTTCGCCGACCTGAATTTCAGTGTTGGCGATGATATTGGCCGTGGCGCCCGGGTTACCCAGTGCGTGTTCGTAGGACTTGTCGACGTAGTCGATCAGGCCTTCGTCCAGTGGCCAGGCGTTCACCTGACCTTCCCAGTCGTCGATGATGGTGTTGCCGAAGCGGAAGACTTCGCTCTGCAGGTAAGGCACGCGAGCAGCGACCCAGGCGGCCTTGGCGGCTTTCAGGGTGTCGGCGTTCGGCTTGGCGAGGAAGGCGTCGACGGCGCTTTGCAAGGTTTTCGCGGTGGATTCGGCATCGCTGTAAACGGCGAAGACGATGTCGGCGTAATGCGCGACAACGGCTTTGGCGGCGGCCTCATCGACTTTACCCGCAGCAGCAGGCGCAACAGCCGGAGCCGTGGTGGTGGCGGCTGGAGTAGGCGCTTGCGGAGCGGCAGCCTTGTCTTTGCCTTCGCCACAACCGGCGAGGGAAATAGCGATGGCCAACAGACTGGCGGTAGCCAGAGGCATACGAATCATGGCGAACATCCTGCTTCGAGAGGGGGTGGAATGGCGCAACAAAGGCGCAAAACTGCGACATAATGCAAATCTTTCGCATTATGTGTAAAGGGTTGCAGCTGGAAATATTTCTTATTCACACAGTCATCGCACCCTGTAGGAGCGAGCTTGCTCGCGATGGACGTGAACGATGACGCGTGCTGCCTGGAAGAACGCGTCGCCTGCAGATTTTTCGCGAGCAATCGAGCGTCGACCGGCTGCTCCTACAGGGTAATCTTGAAAATAGCCGCATTACTGCGTTCGGCCTGCTTGAGATAAGCACTCAATTCCCGCGCCGGCAGCGGCTTGCTGTAGAGATAGCCCTGACCTTCATGACAACCTTCGGAGATGATGTAAGCCTCTTGCTCAGGGGTTTCCACGCCTTCGGCAATCACCTGCATGCCCAGGCTCTTGCCCAGCTGGATGATGGCCCGAACGATGGTCGCATCGTCGTCGTCATCGAGCAGGTCCTGCACGAAGCTCTTGTCGATCTTGATCTTGTCCAGCGGCAAGCTTTTCAGATAGCTCAGTGACGAATAACCGGTGCCGAAGTCGTCGATCGCGATCAATGCGCCGGAGCGACGCAGGCTCAGCAGGTGTTGGGCGGCGGTGCTGATGTCTTCCATCAGGCCGGTTTCCGTGACCTCCAGCTCCAGGCTGCGCGGCGGCAGGCGATACATCTGCAGCAGGTTGTTCACCACCCGCGGCAGCTCGGCGTGGTGCAGCTGCACGGTGGACAGGTTGACCGCCATGCGCAGGTTGGCGAAACCCTGGTCATGCCAGTCGCGCAATTGCTTGCAGGACTGATCCAGTACCCATTCACCGATGGCGATGATGGTGCCGTTCTGCTCGGCCAGCGGAATGAACAGGTCGGGTGGTACCAGCCCGTGCTCGGGATGCTGCCAGCGAATCAACGCCTCGACGCCCACCACCCGGTGATCGCGGTAGCTGATCTGCGGTTGGTAGACGAGGTAGAACTGGTTACGGACCAGGGCATCGCGCAGGTCTTTTTCCAGCTCGCGACGGCGCCGCATCTCGGTGTCGACACTGGCGATATAAAACTGATACCGGTTGCGCGAGCGGGTCTTGGCCAGGGTCATGGTCTGCTCGGCCTTTTGCAGCAGCTTCTCGGTGCTGTCACCGTCCTCAGGGAACAAGGTGATGCCAATGGTGGCGCGCAGGCGGATCTCCTGATGATCGAGGGCGAACGCCGCTTCCAGGTCATCGAGAATGCTTTGGGCCAACTCAGCCGCTTCGTAGGGTTGTTCGATATCGGCCTGAACCAGGGCGAACTGGTCGCCACCGAGGCGGGCGAGGGCGCCGAGACGACCGCTGTGGGCACGCAAGCGATCGGCCAGGGCCAGCAGCAGTTGGTCGCCGGTCTGGTAGCTGAATTGTTCGTTGATGCCTTTGAAGTCATCCAGGCCGACGCACAGTACCGCGACCCGCCGTTGCAGTTTGCCGGCATCGACCAGGATCTTGTCCAGTTGCTGCTGCAATTGCTGACGGTTCGGCAGACCGGTGAGGAAATCGTACTGGGCCATGCGCAGCAGGCTGTTTTCCGCTTCGTGGCGCAGATGGGTGTTGCGCTCGATGGACTCGAGCAACTGGTTGGCGGTGTTGATCCAGATCCCCAGTTCGTTTTTCTCGTGGCCCTTGAGCAGTGGAATCTTGTGTTCGCTGGGGCGATCCGGGTTGATTTCGGTCAGGTGCTCGATGATCCGCGACAGGGGTTTGGTCAGCAGCCAGTGATAGACCAGGTACAGCACCAGCGCCATGGCCAGGGCGCGTAATACGCCGGAGATGAAGATGATCACCGAATTGACGATGAAACCCTGGCCGTAGGTGGCGGTGTCGAGGGTGATGCTCAGGTCGCCGTAATACTCGCTGTAAGGGCCGCGACCCACCAGTTGGGTGGTGAAGGTGCGTTCCTTGCCGAGGATCAGGTCGGTCAGCCAGCGGCTGTTGGACTGCTGCAACTCACGAGACTTTTGCGCGAGCATGGCCTCGTGGGGATGGCCGATGGAGGCTTGGCGCACGGCGTCGTCCTGAAACAGGCCTTCGATCACCTGCATGCCCATTTCCCGGTCCAGGCTGTAGACGGCCTGGGTCGAGGGGTCGCGGAACATGTCGAGGATGCGCTGGGCATCGCCGGCCACGGCCTGACGTGTTTTATAGGCATCGAAAACGATCTGCGCGCAGCTCAAGACCACGCCGACGATCAATGCCGACAGGAGCACGACCCGGAGCAACTTCACCGACAAGCTGTTCTTGAGTTCCAGCTTCAAAGAGTCATTCCTTGTTCCGTGCGGGTAGCATCAAGTTGCCATGAGTATTGGCAATCCAGTGATGGCAGTCAAAGGGACAATCAAGCACAAGGGAATTTGCCTGTGGCTTGGACGAAATGCTGGTGTCTGGAGTAATTGCCCGATTTGTACTGTGTCGGTTGTTGGATCCTTCAACTTGAGGGGGGATTTTGACTTATTTTCCTTCTGGATGATGTTAGACGGCCGTGGCGGTGGGGCAAGGGGGTTAAAGCTGGTTTCATTGTGGGAAATTGGCCGTATGTAATCGATTCAATTGTGGGAGCTGGTTTGGTTGCGAAGGCGGCCTGACAGCCGACCTGATGTCACGAATGTACCCCGACCCCCTGTAGGAGCGAGGCTTGCCCGCGAAGATGGCCTGCCAGCCAACCCATCTCTCCCTGCTGCCCC
>DQGF01000320.1:0-2014 GCA_003525045.1 Pseudomonas sp.
GCCGGCAAGCCTGGCTCCTACGGATGGGTGTCGGTCTTGAGGATGCCTTCGCCGGCAAGACTGGCTCCTACGGGTGCGTATTGGTTTTCAGCCCTTCAATTCCTTCAAATGCTTGTACACCGTCGCCCGGCCCATGTTCAGCACGTTCGCCACATAGTTGGAGGCGCTTTTGCCTTTGAAGGCGCCCTCGGCGTGCAGGGCCAGCACCAGTTCGCGTTTGTGGTCGCGGGTCAGCAGGTTCAGGCTCAGCTGACGCTCGCGCAGCCAGGCGTGGAGGAAGGTATTGATCCGCTCTTGCCAGTCATCGCGAAACAGTGAATCCGGCTGCGGAATCAACTTGCTCGGCGACAGGAACAGATCCAGCGCCGCCTTGGCGTTCTCGAACAGCGAAATATTCAGATTGATGCACAACACGGCCAGCGGGTGACCTTCGCTATCGCGCAACACGCTACTGAGGCTGCGAATCTTCTGACCGTCCCAATTGAGCTTTTCGTACGGCCCGATGTTACGTTCGCTGATATCGTCGCTGAGCATGTCTTCCAGTGCCGAATCGTCACCGATTTCACGTTTCGACAGGTTGTTGGCGATGTAGTCGACCTTTTGCGTGCGCAGATCGTGTAGCACCACCTCGGCGTGAGGGAAGAACAGCGTGGCGATGGCATCGGCAATCGCTCGGAAATTATCCAGCGGCGAACTCGCCAGCGCAGAGGCATCCAGGGCCGGATCTTGTTCGTGGGCGTTCATAGTGGAGCTCCAGGCAGCATCAGCACCCTGTGAAAAAGGGTGCTGGAAGTTTGCCGCAATCATGTCGAGACGTCACCTGAGGAGGCAAATCAGCCCAGGCGAGCGGGGGAGAGCATCTCGGCGCTCAGGCCGAAGCGAGTGAGTTGCTCGGGCAAGGCTTCACCGCGAACCAGTGCGGCACTGGCCTGGCCCATGGCTGGCGATGTCTGGATGCCGTAACCGCCTTGTGCCGCGACCCAGAACAGCCCGGGCACTTGCGGATCGAAGCCGGACAGCAAATCACCGTCAGGCACGAAGCTGCGCAAGCCGGCCCAGGTTCGGGTCGGACGGCGGATGGTAAGGGTGGTGGCTTCTTCGATCTGGTAGATGCCCATCGCGATGTCCAACTCTTCGGGCTGCACGTCGTGGGGTTCCACCGGGTCAGCGTTGGCCGGCGAACCGAGAAACATCCCGGCGTCGGGTTTCATGTAGAACGACTCGTCGAGGCTGACCAGCATCGGCCAGTGGTGGATGTCCACGCCTTCGGGACCGGCAAAGATAAACGCCGCACGTCGCTTAGGTTGCAGGCCCAGGGGCCTGGCACCCGCCAGTTCACCGATCTTGTCGGCCCAGGCGCCTGCGGCGTTGATGATGATCGGGGCGCTGAAGGTCTGGCCGTTGGTTTGAACCTGCCACACGCCTTCGGCATCACGGGTCAGGCTCTGGACTTCACGGTCGGTATGCACTTCACCTTTGTTGCGGCGAATACCGCGCAGGTAACCCTGGTGCAAGGCATCGGTGTCGATATCGCTGGCCGTCGGGTCGTAGATCGCGCCGTGGACTTTTTCCCGGCGCAGGATCGGCAGGCGCGCACAGGCCTCGTCGGCGCTGAGCAGTTGCATCTCGGGCACAGTGGCTTTGGCGCTCAGGTATTGATTGTTCAACTCGGCCGGGTCACCCGTGAAGTCCACAGTCATTTCGCCGCGCGGGGTCAGCAGCGGGTGTTCGCAGAAGCCGGTGGGAGGTGCATCGAAGAAATCGCGGCTGGCTTGGGTCAGCGCCCGGACTTGCGGTGTGCCATAGGCGGCGGTGAACAGTGCGGCCGAACGTCCGGTGGAGTGATAGGCCGGATGGGATTCGCGTTCGAGCACAATCACCCGGGCGTGCCGGGACAGCCAGAAACCGGTGGAAGCGCCGGCAATCCCGCCGCCGATGATGATGAAATCTGCCTGGCTCATGAACGTCTCCTGATGGGCGCAAATCGAATTCCCCCTGTAGGAGCGAGCGGTGC
>DQGF01000320.1:2333-3939 GCA_003525045.1 Pseudomonas sp.
GCGATCCGACTTGCCCGCGAAAGGAACGCCGCGGTCTGTCAGGCACACCGCGTTATCGTTCTTCGCGGGCCAGCCTCGCTCCTACAGGGGCTATGGTGTCATGGCTGTTGGCGGTAGAGGGCGTTGGCCAACGCGATGTCTTCCAGGCCCAGGCCGATCGAGCGGAAGAACACATGACGATCGTAGTCAGGACGCTGGACTTTTTCGCTGAGCAGATCGGGCAAGTCACCAACAATGGCGCTCTTGTCCCAGCCATGCTGTTCACCGGCAATCAGCATTTCGCCGGCCGAGCCCGGAGTGGTCAGACGATAATCGCAGAACACCTGCATGTCATTGAGGCTCTGCGGCGGCACTTCGTGGGCACGCGGGGCATTGGTGCTGATGGAAGTGATCAGCGCCGGTTTGCTCAAGCGTGAAGGGTCGATCACCGGGTCTGCAGACGAAGTGCAGAGCATGATCACGTCGGCGTCTTGAACGGCCGCTTCGCGACTGTCGACGAGGCTCAGGCGTGGATCGAGGCTCTTGAGCTGTTCCAATTCTTCGAGGTTTTTCTCGCTCAGGCTCGGCGAGTAGAGACTGATGCTCTGCCAGTCGCGCAGACCCTTGACGTAATGCAGGTGCGCCTGAGCCACCTTGCCGCTGCCGATAATCGCCAGGCGCTGCGCCTTCAACGGCGCGAGGGCATCGACCGCCACCGCCGTCGTCGCGGCAGTGCGAGCGGTGGTCAATTCACCGGCATCGCACAGCAACAGCGGCTGGCCGGTTTGCATCGACATCAACAGCGTCCAGGCTGTCACCAGCGCGCCTTGCTCGCGCACGATGTACGGTGAAGTCTTGACCCCGTAGACACCCTCTTCCGCCAGCACGCCCAGGTAGTTGATGAAGTCGCCAGCGCCCTGAGGAAATTCTACCAGTTGCTGCGCCGGTTGCACCGCTTGTCCGGCGGCCAGGTCACGGAACAGCTTGCGCAGGATCTGCGGCACGTCGACCTGTGCCAGCAGCTCGCGGGCCTGGGGTTGGGTGATCACGTAAGGCGCACTGGACATGGTCGGCTCCGGGAGCTGCAAGTAAACTAATTTGTCCATTATGGACTTTTAGTTGTTGCGAGCAAGCTCCTGTTGAAAAAAAGCCCGGCGAAAAAAAAGCGCAGTCCGTTTCCGGCTGCGCCTTTTTCACTGCGCCAGCGTTACGGGCGCTTGCGCTCTACCGCCCGCAACAGATGCGTCGGTGGCGTTTCACAGCTGATCTTGCGGCCCAGCAGCGCCTCGATGGACGGTAGCTGGTAGGAGTCGTCTTCACCGGCAAAACTGATGGACACGCCATCGGCGCCGGCACGACCGGTACGGCCGATGCGGTGCACGTAATCTTCCGGCTGCTGCGGCACATCGTAGTTGATGACGTGGCTGATGCCGGAAACATCGAGTCCTCGCTGCGCTATGTCCGTTGCCACCAGCACGCGGATCTTGCCCGACTTGAAATCCTCGAGCGCGCGGGTGCGCTCGCCCTGCGATTTGTCGGCGTGCATCGCGGTCGCAGCGATTCCTTCATCTTCGAGATGGCTGACGACCCGGTCGGCGCCGTGCTTGGTGCGGGTAAAGATCAGCGC
>DQGF01000320.1:4038-4442 GCA_003525045.1 Pseudomonas sp.
TGGCTGATGCCGTCGATGTGGATGCCGCGACCCGCCACATCGGTGGCGACCAGCACGCGGATCTTGCCTTCGCGAAAACCTTCCAGGGTCTTGATGCGCTTGTGCTGCGGCACATCGCCGGACAGCTGCGCGGCATTGACGCCATCACGCACCAGGCGTTCTTCGATGCGCCGTACTTCATCCTTGCGGTTGGCGAACACCATCACCCGCTCCCAACCGTTGTCGTTGACCAGGTTGTAGAGCAGTTTGTATTTGTCGGCACCGGCTACCGCGTAGATGTGCTGTTCGACGTTTTCGCTGGCCACGTTCTGCGACTCGATCTCGACGATCGACGGGTCGGTGGTCCATTGCTTGGCCAGGTTCATCACGTCTTCGGTGAAGGTCGCGGAGAACAGCAGCGTCTG
>DQGF01000371.1:0-637 GCA_003525045.1 Pseudomonas sp.
CAAGTCGGATCGCCGCACCGCTGGCTCCTACTAAGCCGTTCACTCGCCATCGGTAGTGAGTGCTCCTACAATGCCCGCACCTCCCCCACCGGCCGCCCCATGGACATCGATCTCGCCCGCACCTTTCTCGAAATCGTCCGTCACGGCAGCCTCGCCGCAGCGGCCGAGAAACTCCATGTCACCCAGACCGCAATCACTGCGCGCGTGCAAAAACTCGAGAGCCAACTGGGTAGCACGCTGTTCGTGCGCAACCGCGCCGGCGCTCGCCTGACCGCGAACGGCGAGGCCTTTGTGGTCTACGCCAATCAGCTGGTAGAAACCTGGGAAGCCGCACGCCGGGACCTGCCGTTGCCCGAGGGTTACCACGACGTGCTGCACATCGGTGGCGAGGTCAGTCTGTGCAACCCGCTGATGCTCAGTTGGGCCGGCGAACTGCGGGAGAAGATTCCCGGCCATGCCCTGCGCATGGAAATCCGTGACGGCGAAAACCTGCTGCGCCAATTGGAACTGGGGGTGCTGGATGCGGCGCTGGTCTACCAGCCCGAGTATTGGCCTCGCCTGCAAGTCGAGCAGGTGCTGGAAGAAAAACTCGTCCTCATACGACTCGCCGCGAGACCCGATCCCTATGTGTACATCG
>DQGF01000371.1:883-3082 GCA_003525045.1 Pseudomonas sp.
ACTGGAAGAAAAACTCGTCCTCGTCCGGCTGGCCGCAAGTCCCGATCCCTACGTGTACATCGACTGGGGCCCGGACTTCCGTCGCCAGCACGATGCCGCGCTGCCGGAAAAAGCCAAGGCCGCCTTGAGCTTCAACCTCGGTCCACTGGGCTTGCAATACATTCTGGAAAACGGCGGCAGTGGCTACTTTCGCACCCGGGTAGTCCAGAGTTACTTGGAAAGCGGTGTGCTGGAGCTGGTGCCCAGGGCCCCGGAATTCAGTTACCCGACCTATCTGGTTTACTCCCGCGACCGCGACTCGGCGACCCTGCAGCGGGCCTTCGACCTGCTGCGCGAGGTCATCCAGTCCGACGATGACTGGTCGCAACGCTGGAACCCGCTGACCTGAGTCCGGTTTGCACCGGAGCATGGCGCTTGTGGCCTCAAGGTTCGCCCGGCTGAAACCGCGGGATCGGCTAATCTGCTGGTGATAACAATAACCACAGGTAAACGCGGTGAGGCAATCCACCGAAGCATTCCGCAGCGGTTACCGCGCCGAGATTCATCCGCTCTATAGCCCGTGGCTACCTGTTCGGCACCCTCTGCTGGGAGCCGGAGCAAGTCTCCCCGCACCTGACGAGAACCCCCATGACCCGCATGCAGCATCAGATCGACATTGCCGCAAAGCCTATTGCCGTGCTCGCCTACGCCAGCACCGTGACCCGTTGGCCGCAATGGCACCCCTCCTCCCTCAAGGTCTATGGCCAGGGCGGACCGCTGCATGCCGGGTCGCGGTTCGAGGAGGATATCCGTGCGGGCGGACGCGAAGGGCATTTGCAATGGGTGGTGGATGAGTATTTGCCGGGACGCCGCTGGAGCGCTCGGGCGCGAGGCGATAACGGTCTGTCGCTGGTAGTGACTTACGAGTGCGAGGCCGAGGGTGACGGTACGCGGTTCGTCCGCACCCTGGAGTACCAATTCAGCGGCCTGGCGATGCGCATTGCCAATTGCCTGCTGCTCAAGCGCCGTATCGAACGCGAGTCGGCAGCGTCGATGCAGGCCTTGCGCGCGATGGCGCAAAAACATCTGGCCTCGACAGGAATCAACGCGTGAGCCGATCCGTCAAGTTTCGCCATGTGGTGTTGCTGGTGATCGTTGCCATCGGCGCCTTCCTGCTATTGATGCCAACCAAGGTGGAACCGGTGGCCTGGACACCGCCGCCGGCGCCTTCACTGACCAACGGACTGTACGCCGACAATCAGCGCCTCAAAGGCCTGGAGCCGGTCGGTGCCACTGACATTGACGGGCCGGAAGCCTTGTTGCTGGAGGATGACGTGCTGATCACCGGCCTGCATGACGGTCGCTTGATTCGCACCAGCCTCGACGGCAAGGTCACTAAAGTCCTGGCCGATACCGGCGGCCGGCCGTTGGGTCTGGCCCGCCATCCCAATGGTTTGCTGGTGATCGCCGACGGCGCCAAGGGCTTGCTGTCCCTGGATGCCCAAGGACGCTTGATTGCCTTGACCACCGCGGCCAACGGCGTGCCCTTTGGCTTCACCGACGACGTGACCATCGACAAGTCCGGGCACTACGCCTACTTCAGTGATGCTTCCAGCCGCTTCGGCTATGGCCGGGACGGCGAAGCGATCCTCGAGCACGGCGGCGACGGCCGATTGCTGCGTTATGACTTCCAGACCGGCAAGACCACTGTGCTGATGGACACGCTGGAGTTTGCCAACGGCGTGACCCTGGGGCCGGACGAAAGCTATGTGCTGGTCAACGAAACCGGCGCCTATCGCATCAGTCGTTACTGGCTGAGCGGGCCGAAAGCCGGCACCCGTGATCTGTTCATCGACAACTTGCCGGGGTTGCCGGACAACCTGTCTTTCAATGGCCGGGATCGCTTCTGGGTAGCGCTGTATGCACCGCGCAACGCGTTGCTGGATGCCACGGCGGCACATCCTTTCGTGCGCAAGATGATCGTGCGGGCGATGACGGTGTTGCCCAAACCGGTGGAGAAACGCGCGTTTGCGTTGGGTCTTGATGTGGAGGGCAAGGTGATTGCCAATCTGCAGGATGGGAGCAGCGGCAATTACTCGCCGATCACCACGGTGCGCGAGTATGGGGACTGGTTGTATTTCGGGTCACTGAAGTCAGATCACATGGCGCGGTTGCCGCTAAGCAAGGCATTGCAGTGAACCCGTAGGAGCGAGGCTTGCC
>DQGF01000373.1 GCA_003525045.1 Pseudomonas sp.
AGCTTGCTCGCGAAGGACGTTAACGATAATGCGTTTATGTTGAATAAACGCGTCGCCCTTGAGACCATCGCGAGCAAGCTCGCTCCTACAGGATCAGGCGCTAATCAGTGTTTTTGTTCGTCGTTACCTGTCGACAAATCATGCAAATGACGACGGGACAAGGCGAGAAAACGCGGCGTCGGCCCGACATCTTCGTACAGTGGATCGCCTTCTTCATCGGTGGCCACAACGGTCGAGCCCTTCACGTAGGGGAAGCTTTTCTCAAGCTCTTCCAATGCGGCGCCGATCAGTTCACCGAGCAATTCTTCGGGATGCCGCTTGGGGTACATCTCGACGATCGCAGCCAGCCGCGCGGCAGCCTCCACATCCAGATGAATCTGGTAGCCGGTGTCGGTCAGGCGACCCTTGGCGTTTTCTTCCCAGTGCTGGGCAAGCTCGCGGATTTTCATAGTGACCTCAGTGCGCTCCTGCTCGTGGCAGGCAGTGTGAGTGTCCGGCGAAGCCGGTGCAGCCGTTGTACGACCTACTCTTCAGACTAGCTATAACGCCCAAGGTTTAAAGTCCCTTCGTCGTCTTGCTTGTAAGAACCTGTCTGGAGCGGCACTCTTAAAGATCTTAGCCGCCCGGATTTCTTGCTGGAGAACTGCTGATGACCGATATCGATGCACGCTTGCGCGAGGACGTTCACCTGTTGGGTGAGCTGTTGGGCAACACCATTCGTGAACAGTACGGGGACGGCTTTCTCGATAAGATCGAGCAGATCCGCAAGGGCGCCAAGGCCGACCGTAGTGGTTCGATGGATGCCGAACTGAGCGCCAGCCTCAACCAGTTGAGCGAAGACGAGTTGCTGCCGGTTGCGCGGGCGTTCAACCAGTTTCTCAACCTGGCCAATATCGCCGAGCAATATCAGCTGATTCACCGTCGCGAAGAATCGCAGCCAGCGCCCTTCGAAGCGCGGGTCCTGCCGGAGCTGCTGGCGCGCCTGCGCGCCGAAGGTCATGGCGCCGAATCCCTGGCCCGGCAACTGGGCCGGCTGGAGATCGAGCTTGTACTGACGGCGCACCCGACCGAAGTGGCACGGCGCACGCTGATCCAGAAATACGACGCCATCGCCGCGCAACTGGCCGCCCAGGACCATCGCGACCTGACCAGTGCCGAACGCGAGCAGATCCAGGCGAAGTTACAGCGCCTGATCGCAGAAGCCTGGCACACCGAAGAAATTCGCCGTACCCGGCCGACGCCGGTGGACGAAGCCAAGTGGGGCTTCGCGGTGATCGAGCATTCGTTATGGCAAGCCATCCCCAATTATCTGCGCAAGGCTGACCAGGCCTTGCATGCCGCCACCGGCCTGCACCTGCCATTGGAGGCAGCGCCGATTCGCTTTGCCTCGTGGATGGGCGGCGACCGGGACGGCAACCCCAATGTGACCGCTGCCGTGACCCGTGAAGTCCTGCTGCTGGCGCGCTGGATGGCGGCGGATTTGTACGTACGCGATGTCGATCATCTGGCTGCCGAATTATCGATGCAGCAAGCCAGCGATGCCCTGAGAGCCAAGGCCGGGGACAGCGCCGAACCCTATCGCGCGGTGCTTAAACAGCTGCGCGAACGCCTGCGCGCCACCCGTAACTGGGCTCACGCGTCCTTGACCGCCGCCACGCCAGCGCCAGCCGATGTCCTGCAAAACAACCGCGACCTGCTCGATCCGCTGGAGCTGTGCTACCACTCGCTGCACGAGTGCGGCATGGGGGTGATTGCCGATGGCCCGTTGCTCGATTGCCTGCGCCGGGCGGTGACCTTCGGCCTGTTCCTGGTGCGTCTGGATGTGCGCCAGGACTCGTCTCGGCATTCGGCGGCGATGACCGAAATCACCGATTACCTGGGCCTCGGTCGTTATGAAGACTGGAGCGAGGAAGAGCGCATCGCCTTCCTGATGCGCGAGCTGAACAACCGTCGGCCGTTGCTGCCGGCGTACTTCAAACCGTCCGCCGACACCGCCGAAGTGCTGGCGACCTGCCGGGAAATCGCCTCGGCACCGGCGGCTTCAGTCGGCTCCTATGTGATTTCCATGGCCGGCGCCGCTTCCGACGTGCTGGCCGTGCAACTGCTGCTCAAGGAGGCCGGCGTTTTGCGGCCGATACGTGTCGTGCCGCTGTTCGAAACCCTCGCCGACCTGGATAACGCCGGCCCGGTGATTGAAAAGCTGTTGCTGTTGCCGGGTTATCGCGCGCGTCTGCAAGGGCCGCAGGAAGTGATGATCGGTTATTCCGATTCGGCCAAGGACGCCGGCACAACAGCGGCGGCCTGGGCGCAGTATCGGGCGCAGGAGCGTTTGGTCGACATTTGCCGCGAGCAGCAAGTGGAGCTGCTGTTGTTCCACGGTCGCGGTGGCACCGTGGGTCGCGGTGGCGGTCCGGCTCACGCGGCCATTCTGTCGCAGCCGCCGGGTTCGGTGGCGGGGCGTTTCCGTACCACCGAGCAGGGGGAAATGATTCGTTTCAAATTCGGCCTGCCGGACATCGCCGAGCAGAACCTCAATCTGTACCTGGCCGCGGTACTGGAAGCGACCTTGTTGCCTCCGCCGCCACCGGAGCCTGCCTGGCGCCATTTGATGGACGAATTGGCCGCTGATGGTGTCAGCGCCTACCGTGCTGTGGTGCGGGAAAATCCGCAGTTCGTCGAGTATTTCCGCCAATCCACGCCGGAACAGGAGCTGGGACGCTTGCCTTTGGGCAGTCGTCCGGCCAAGCGCCGCGCCGGCGGCATCGAAAGCCTGCGGGCGATCCCGTGGATCTTCGGCTGGACCCAGACACGCCTGATGTTGCCCGCCTGGCTCGGCTGGGAAGCCGCCCTGAGCAAGGCACTGGAACGCGGCGAAGGCGAACTGCTGGGGCAGATGCGCGAGCAATGGCCGTTCTTCCGCACCCGCATCGATATGCTGGAAATGGTCCTGGCCAAGGCCGATAGCGATATCGCCCGGTCCTACGATGAGCGTCTGGTCGAGCCAAATCTGCTGCCTTTGGGGGCGCATTTACGCGACCTATTGTCGCAGGCTTGCTCGGTGGTCCTTGGGTTGACCGGTCAATCTCAGCTACTGGCACATAGCCCAGCCACCCTCGAATTCATCCGCTTGCGTAACACCTACCTCGATCCGCTTCATCTATTGCAGGCCGAATTATTGGCGCGTTCGCGACAACAGGAAGTGACGCAAGGCAGCCCGGTAGAACAGGCGCTGCTGGTGTCTGTGGCGGGGATTGCCGCCGGATTGCGAAATACCGGCTAAGGTTTTGGCCGTAGGTCCAGGCACTCGATGCGGGCATCGGGTGCCTGCTGGCAGAGGTTGAAAAGTGCTGCCAGGCGACAGTTAGTGATGGGGTTGCGACTTGGGGTACCTGGTCGCAAAGGTCACATCAGGCGCGGGTTTCTCCGACTTTCGGCGGCTTGTGTGGTCAGGGCCTGCTGTGTATCTTGATCAGCCTTTGGCCGTTTGGGCGGTCACGATCCCTTTTTTGAGATTGGCCCCACGAGGCGAATCTGACGTTATTTATATAAAAAATTGAGGAGCACATCGATGCGCGTCATTCTGCTGGGAGCTCCCGGGGCCGGTAAAGGTACTCAGGCTAAGTTCATCACCGAGAAATTCGGCATTCCGCAAATCTCCACCGGCGACATGCTGCGTGCCGCGGTCAAGGCCGGCACCGAGCTGGGCCTGATCGCCAAGAGCGTCATGGACAGCGGTGGCCTGGTTTCCGATGACCTGATCATCAATCTGGTCAAGGAACGTATCAGCCAGGCCGATTGCGCCAACGGTTTCCTGTTCGACGGTTTCCCGCGCACCATTCCTCAGGCTGAAGCCTTGGTAAAAGCCGGCGTCGAGTTGGATCACGTGGTCGAAATCGCCGTCGATGACGAAGAGATCGTCCAGCGTATCGCCGGTCGTCGCGTCCACGAGGCCAGCGGTCGCGTGTACCACACCGTCTACAACCCGCCGAAAGTCGCAGGTCTTGACGACATCACCGGTGAAGCACTGGTGCAGCGCAAGGACGACACCGAAGAAACCGTGCGTCATCGCCTGTCGGTCTACCATTCCCAGACCAAGCCACTGGTCGAGTTCTACCAGACGCTGTCTGCCGCTACCAACGGCAAGCCGAAGTACAGCCACATTGCTGGCGTCGGTTCGGTTGAAGCGATCACCGGCAAGGTGCTTGAAGCACTGAGCTGAACACTGCTTCATCTACTACGGCCCGCTTGCGGGCCGTAGTTGTTTATACTGGCGCACTTTTTCTGACCTCTCTTACGGAAACATCGATGAGCACCTTGCTGGCCCTGGACACCGCGACTGAAGCTTGCTCCGTTGCCTTGCTGCATGACGGCAACGTCACGAGCCATTACGAGGTGATCCCGCGCCTGCATGCGCAGAAACTGTTGCCGATGATCCAGCAGTTGCTGGCCGATGCCGGCACATCCCTGCAGGCGGTCGATGCCATCGCCTTCGGTCGCGGACCGGGCGCCTTCACCGGCGTGCGGATCGCTATCGGTGTCGTGCAAGGCTTGGCGTTTGCGCTGGATCGCCCGGTGTTGCCGGTGTCGAACCTGGCGGTGCTGGCGCAGCGAGCGTATCGCGAACACGGCGTGAGCCAGGTCGCGGCCGCTATCGATGCGCGCATGGATGAGGTGTATTGGGGTTGCTACCGCGAGACGGCGGGGGAGATGCGCCTGGTCGGCAATGAAGCGGTGTTGCCACCGGAAGCGGCTGTGTTGCCGGCCGATGCCAGCGGTGAATGGTTTGGCGCGGGCACCGGTTGGGGTTATGCCGAGCGCATTGCGGTCAGCCTGACCGGGCAGGATGCGGGCCTGTTGCCTCATGCTGAAGACCTGTTGACCCTGGCGCGGTTTGCCTGGGAGCGGGGTGAGGCGATTGTGGCGGATGAGGCGCAGCCGGTTTATTTGCGGGATAAGGTGGCGACACCCAAGGCGCGTTAATTCCTTGAACCGGGTTGGTCCTTTCGCGAGCAAGTCGGATCGCCGCACCGCCGCTCCCACAGGAACTCCGCTAACCCTTGTGGAAGCGGGCTTGCTCGCGAAAGCGGTATAAGCAACACAGCCAATCGTCGATTTATACCCGCGCCTTTAAACCTTTTCGCTTATTTGTGTTCTAGTTATCACTCGGCGGTTTGCGAAGCGGGCTATGCGCCACTAAACTGCCATTACTGATACCGAGCCTGCACGTATGCGTATAGACGGCCTTTCCTCTCAGTCCTACCCCATCAAGCGCCAGCCTCGCAAAGGCCGCGTGGTTGAGGACGAATCCGTCGATATCGACGGTGAGCTGGAATTTCCGTCCACAGAGCAACTGGCCGCCCGTGCCGCCAAAGCCAGCGCGCAACGCTTGAGCAATCTCCCCGCCCGTCAGCAAGACATGCTTTACCACCGCGCCATGAGCAAAACCGTATCCATGGCCTTGGCCAGTTACCTGAGCACTGCCGGTTTTGTCGATTGGGAGTCGGATGTGCTGGGTCTCGACCTGTACATCTGATGCTGTTGCCTTACTACCTCGGCTGCCCGTCCTGGAGTGAAAACGCCTGGCGCGATTACTTGTATCCGCAAGACGCCAAGCCCGCCGAGTTTCTCAGTCTCTATTGCCAGGTGTTCAACGCCGTGGAAGGCAATACGACCTTCTACGCCAGCCCCTCTGCTGCCACCGTGCAGCGCTGGGCCGACACCATGCCCGAACACTTTCGCTTCACTGCCAAGTTCCCCGGCGACATCAGCCATAGCGGCGACCTGCGCGAACAACTGACCGCCGTTGAAACCTTCCTGCAGTTGCTCAGCCCTCTCGGTGAGCGGGTTTCCCCGGTCTGGCTGCAACTGTCCAAAAGTTTTACCCCGCAACGACTGTCAGAGCTGGCCGGTTTTATCGACGCTGTGGACCGACCGCTGGCAGTCGAGGTGCGGCATGACGAGTTCTTCGCCAAGGGTGATGCCGAGCGCCGTCTCAATCGCCTGCTGCTGGATCGCGGCGTCGAGCGCGTCTGCCTCGATCCGCGCGCGCTGTTCAGCTGCACCTCGACGGATCCGTCAGTTCTCCACGCCCAATCGAAAAAGCCCAGGGTTCCGACTCGTCCAGCGGCGTTCACCCAATTCCCGCAGGTGCGCTTCATCGGCCATCCGCAACTGGAAGCCAACGACCCATTCCTGGTGCCTTGGGTCGAGAAAATCGCCCTGTGGATCGAAGAAGGTCGAACGCCTTATATTTTCCTGCACACCGCCGACAATCTGCTGGCAGCCAGGCTTGCCCAACGATTCCACGCACAACTGATGCTGCGATTGCCTGGCCTGCCGCCTCTGCCTGAGCTATACAGAGAGCCCGCCGCGGAGCAACTTGGCCTGCTCTGAAGCGGATTCGTTCCCCTCTCGAGGAGCCTGCCAATGGATGTGCAAACCCTTCGAGCCCAGGCGTTCAAAGCACTGCATGAACGCGACGGCGCTTTTGTCATTCCCAACCCGTGGGACGCCGGCTCGGCGAAAATGCTCGTCAGCCTTGGTTTCGAGGCACTGGCGACCACCAGCGCCGGTTATGCCTTTTCCCAGGGCCGTCCCGATGGTGGATTGACGCTGGACCAGACCCTGGCGAACGTTCAGGCGATTGTCGCCGCCACCCCTCTGCCGGTTGCGGTCGATCTGGAAAACGGATTCGCCGACGATCCTGCCGAATGTGCCCAAAGCCTCTTGCGGGCCGCTGCGGCAGGCGCCGTTGGCGGTTCGATCGAAGATGCCACGGGACGCGAAGACGGCCCGATCTATTGCTTTGAACATGCAGTAGCCCGCATCGAAGCCGCTGTCGCCGCAGCCCGCAGCCTGCCTTTTCCGTTCACGCTGACGGCCCGGGCCGAGAACTTTCTGCATGGCAAACCCGACCTGGACGATACGATTCGCCGCTTGCAGGCGTTTGCCGAAGCCGGTGCCGACGTGCTGTACGCGCCGGGCCTGCGCAGTGCTGAAGAGGTGTTGGCGGTGGTGCGTGCGGTAGCGCCCAGACCGGTCAACGTCTTGATGTCCGGCGGGCTCAAGCTGACCGTCGAGCAGCTGAGTGCAATGGGTGTCAAACGGATCAGCGTGGGTTCTGCTCTGGCCCTGGCGGCGTATGGCGAGTTCTTCCGTGCCGCCGAAGAGATCCAGCAGTCGGGCACCTTCGGATTCACGTCGCGCTCCATGCCGTTCCAGCAGGCCAATCAATTGTTCAAAGGCTGAGGATGCGGTTTCTGCGGGTGATGTTGCTGCTGGTGCTGCTCATCGGCACGGCGGCGGTGAGCGTCTGGCGTGGCTGGGTCTCGCTGCCGCCGCAATGGAATCCCTGGGCGCCGCTGGACGTGAAGGCTGAACCCAA
>DQGF01000195.1:0-371 GCA_003525045.1 Pseudomonas sp.
CTCGACTGCCTGCTGGCTGAACATACCCGTGCCGGTGCCGAATTGAGCGTGGTGATTTCCGGGCACTTCAGTCGTTTTTGCCTGGTGCCCTGGAGCGACCAGATCAGTAGCCCTGACGAGCTGCTCGGGTTCGCGCAACTGTGTTTCGAAGACCTCTTTGGCGTACCGACTCAACCCTGGAGCCTGGTGCTGTCGGCCGAGCCTGCGGGCTACGACCGCATCGCCAGCGCCCTGCCGCAAGACTTGCTGGCGCGACTGCGCAGCCTGGTCAGCGGACGCAGCCTGCGCTTGCGTTCGGTGCAGCCGTACCTGATGGCGGCCTTCAACCACTTCGACAAAAGCCTCGATGCCGGCGACTTCCTGTTCGTGGT
>DQGF01000195.1:646-2100 GCA_003525045.1 Pseudomonas sp.
CGACGCCGGGGACTTCCTGTTCGTGGTCGCCGAGCCGGTGCGCAGTGTGTTGCTGCTGGCCCGGGAAGGGCGCTGGGCGGCGGTGCGGTCCGTGGGCACCGGCGACAGCGACGCGGCGCTGACCGCGCTGATCGGTCGCGAAAGCCAATTGCAGGCCTCCACCAGCGAACGGCCATTGAGCGTCTACCTGCATGCGCCGGCGCGTATCGAGGTACAGCCCGACGTACCCGGCGTGCACTTGCGCACCCTTGAAGAGGACCGGACCGGCGTACGCGATGCTTTGTACGTCATGTCCCGGGCGGTGGCCTGACATGCGCGCCCTGATGCTCGACTTCCAGCCGCGCCGTCGCTCGGGCCCATTGGGCTGGAGCCTGCTGGCCGGTGGCCTGGTGCTGACGCTGACCTGCTTGTTCATTCAGCAGCACCTCAGTGAACAGGCCGCGCAACAGCAAGGCCATCTGCAGACCGCACAGCGCGTCCTCACCGGCGACACCGGCAGCAAGACTAGCCTGACCCCGGCCGAGACCCGTGAACAGGCGCAGAACCTGGCCGAGATGCGCAAGGTCTCGCAGCAACTGCGGCGGCCCTGGGAACGTCTGTTCGCCATGCTCGAAGCCATGCCCCGCGATGACATCGCCTTGCTGACCCTGACCCCGGATGCGCGCAAAGGTCAGGTGCGGATCAGCGCCGAGGCACGGGATCTGGAAGCGATGCTCGCGTTCCACCAGCGCCTTGAAGCCAGTGACGAGCTGTCCGATGTGTCGCTGCTCAGCCACGAAATCGTCGTCAAATCGCCGGAACAACCGGTGCAATTCAACCTGTCAGCCAGCTGGGAGATCGGCGATGCAAATCCCTAGATTGATCGTCCACGAATACCTGCAAGGCCTGGGTGTACCCGGTCTGGCCGGGCTGGCAATGCTGTCGCTGGCGCTGCTGTATGGCCTGGGGGGGCTGATGCCGGACTGGCAGGCGCTGCAAACCCTCAGCCAGCAGACCCGCGAAGCCGGCGAGTACCTGGCCAGGGTCGAAGACGGCAGCGTCGCCGCCCCGGTGGTGCCGCAACGTCAGCTCGACGACTTCCGCAGCAAGTTACCGTCTCAGCCCCAGGCCACGGTCGCCATCGACAAGATCTACGCGCTGGCGGCCCAGGAGCACATCACCCTGGCCCGTGGTGAATATTCCCTGGGCATCGACCCCAAGACGCATCTGGCCCGCTATCAGATCCTGTTGCCGGTGCGCGGCAGCTACCCGCAACTGCGGCGCTTCCTGCATGCCTTGCTCGGCCAGTTGCCGGCGGTGGTGGTGGAGGACGTGGAGTTCCAGCGTAAAAAAATCGCCGACACCGACCTGACCGGGCGGATCCGCATGACCCTTTACCTGTCGAGGTCATGATGAATACCAAGCGCGTAGTGGGTTGGGTGGCGTTCTTCGGCGTGGCGGCGGCGCTGACCTGG
>DQGF01000195.1:2362-7717 GCA_003525045.1 Pseudomonas sp.
CGGGTTGGGTGGTGTTCTTCGGCGTGGCGGCGACCCTGACCTGGTTGCCCGATTACTTCATGCCGTCGGAGGAGGTCGACGTCTCGGTCGCCACCGCCGCCACCCCGAGTACAAGCAAAACTCGCGGTGCACTGCCAGCGGCGTCTGCCGCGAAAAAACCGGCGGTCATCAAGGACCTGACCCCGGCTGGCGACCTGTTCGCCGCCCGCAGCTGGAAGGCTGCACCGACGCTTGCCACGGTCACCGAACAACCCGTCAACGTCATCCCTGTGGTGCAAGCCCCCAGCGCACCGCCGATGCCATTCCAGTTCATCGGCAAGCTGGATGACCGTTCCGACCTGCAAGTGTTTTTGCAGAACGGCGAAAAAATATACGTCGTGCGCAAGGGGGATGTGATCGACGAAACCTGGCGGATCGAGGGCATTTCCGATGTGGAACTGAGCTTTATCTACCTGCCTCTGCATTTGTCCCAGACCTTGTCTGTGGGGAGCACGCAATGAACAGATCATGCCGTAATACGATAGGAGCGCTGATCAGCCTTGGCCTCTGCGCCGGGCTGGCCGCCTGCAGTTCGGCGCAAGTGGCCAACAAGGAAGCGTCCGAGCTGATCGAACAAGGCCAGTACGAAGCCGGCCTGGCCCGGGTCGAGGAAGGGCTGCGGGAGAACCCTCGCGATACCGAGTTGCACCTGCTGCTCAACAGCGGCCGTGCCAAGGCGATCACGGCGCTGCTGACCCAGGCCGACACCGATCGCGCACGCCGGGATTTCGCCTCGGCACGCATGGCCTACAGCCGGGTGCTGACCATTGAACCGAACAACCGTCGTGCCCAGGACGCCATACGCCAGCTCGACTACCTGCGCAGCATGGATGACAAGCTCGAACTGGCCCGTGGCGACCTGCGTCGCGGCGACATCTACGGCGCCGACCGCCAGGTGAAACAGATCCTCGAACTCGACCCGAAGAATGACGGCGCGCTGGAACTGCAAGGCAACATCCGCCTGGTGCAGAGCCGCAACGTGATCGCGTATCCACAGCTGCGCACGCGCCTGGATCGACCGGTCACCCTGGAATTCCGTGACGCCAATCTGAAGGTGATTTTCGAAGTGCTGTCCCAGGTCGCCGGGTTGAATTTCATCTTCGACAAGGACCTGCGCCCGGACATGAAAGCCACCATCTTCGTGCGCGACGTGCGCATTGAAGACGCCGTGGAATTGCTGCTCCAACAAAATCAGCTGCACCAGAAAGTGGTGAACGAAAACACCTTGCTGATCTATCCGGACTCGCCGCAGAAGGTCAAGGATTATCAGGAACTGGTGATGCGCACCTTCTACCTGACCAGCATCGATGCCAACACCGCGCTGAACATGATCAAGACCATGCTCAAGACCCGCGACGTGTTCGTCGATGAACGCCTCAACACCCTGACCATGCGCGACAGCGAAGACGCCGTGCGCATGGCGGAAAAGCTCCTGCAATCCCAGGATCAGTCCAACCCGGAAGTGGTGCTGGAAGTGGAGGTGATGGAAGTCGCCACCCAGCGGATTCTCGACCTCGGCCTGCAGTGGCCGAACACCTTCGGCGTGGTCAACAGCGACGGTTCGGGAGTGACCTTGCTTGATCAGCTCAAAGGCATCAACTCCAGCCGGATCAGCATTTCGCCATCGCCCCAAGCCAAAATCAACGCCCAGGACAACGACATCAACACCCTGGCCAGCCCGGTGATTCGCGTCAGCAACCGCGAACAGGCACGCATCCACATTGGTCAGCGGGTACCGATCATCAGCGCCACCTCGGTGCCGTCGACCCAGGGCCCGGTAATCACCGAAAGCGTCACCTACCTTGATGTCGGTCTTAAACTTGAAGTGCAGCCGACCGTGCACCTGAACAACGAAGTGGCGATCAAGATCGCCCTGGAAGTCAGTAACGCCACCCCGCTGGAGCCGACCCGTCAGGGCACGATTCCGGTTCAGGTCGACACCCGCAACGCCCAGACCACCCTGCGTCTGCATGACGGCGAAACCCAGATCCTCGCCGGCCTGATGCGCAACGACCATGGTGCTACCGGCAACAAGATTCCGGGCCTTGGCGACATTCCTGGTTTGGGCCGCTTGTTCGGCAGCAACAAGGACACCGTCGGCAAGTCGGAACTGGTGCTGTCGATCACCCCGCGGATCGTGCGCAACCTGCCGTACCAGAGCCCGTCGGACATGGAGTTCCCCACCGGCACCGAAACCAGCATGCACATCCAGGCGCCGGACCGTCGGCTGGAGTCTGCTGCTGCGCCTCAGGCGATGGATCGGCCGATCGCGGTCACCACCCAAGTCGATATCGAGAAGCCTTGATCATGAACGCCTCGCAACGCGGTTTTACCCTGATCGAAGTCGTGGTGACGATGGCCCTGATCGGCCTGCTGGCCGGTATGGCCGCGCCGCTGACCGAGACCGTAGTACGCCGTGGCAAGGAGCAGGAGCTGCGCACGGCCCTGTACCAGATTCGCGACGCCATCGACGCCTACAAACGCGCCTTCGACGCCGGTTATATCGAGAAGTCGCTGAACGACAGCGGCTACCCACCCAACCTGCAAGTGCTGGTGGAGGGGGTGCGCGATGTGCGCAGTGCCAAGGGCGCCAAGTTCTACTTCCTGCGCCGTGTGCCCCATGACCCGCTGGCACCGGTCAAGCGTGACGACGAAGGCGGCTGGGGCTTGCGCGCCTATGACAGTACGGCTCAAAACCCGCGGGAGGGCGAAGACGTCTTTGACGTTTACTCCCAGGCACGCGGCAAGGGTCTCAACGGCATCACCTATCGGGAGTGGTGACTTATGCGTCGGGAAAAGGGTTTTACCCTGCTGGAACTGATGGTGGTCATGGCAATCATCGCGACCTTGATGACCATCGCCTTGCCACGTTATTTCAACAGCCTCGAGGCCTCGAAGGAGACCACCCTGCGCCAGAGCCTGTCGGCGCTGCGCGAGGCACTCGATCACTACTACGGCGACACCGGGCGCTACCCCGATTCCCTCGAACAGCTGGTGGAGCAGCGTTACTTGCGCACCGCACCGATGGACCCGATTGCCGAGCGCAAGGACCTGTGGCTCCTGGTGGCGCCGCCGGACGGTGTACCGGGCGGGGTCGCCGATATCAAGAGCGGTGCTACAGGGAGGGCGCGTGATGGCAGCCTTTATGCAGAGTGGTAGGCCCGCGAACGAGGCGGGTTTCACTTACCTGGGCGTGCTGTTCCTGATCATGGTGATGGGCATGGGCCTGGCCAGTGCCGGCGAATTATGGTCGACCGCCTCGCGCCGTGATCGTGAACGCCAGTTGCTCTGGGTCGGTACCCAGTATGCCCAGGCCTTGCGCAGCTATTACCGCAGTTCGCCGGGCCTGGCGCAGTACCCCAAAGAACTGGCGGACCTGTTGCAAGACGAACGTTTCCCGAACGCCAAACACCATATTCGCCAGCTGTACCCGGACCCGATCGGCGGCGGCGATTGGGCCCTGATGCGCGGTTTCGACGGGCGCATCACCGGCCTCTACAGCCCCTCCACGGACACGCCGCTCAAACAGGCGGATTTCCCCAGTCAATGGTCGGACTTCACCGGCATGGCCAGCTACAAGGACTGGCAGTTCGTGGCCGAGAAAGCGTTCCTCGAGGGCGCGTCCGGGCCGAAAAGTCCGTCCCGGACTGCGCAAGGGGTGATGCCATGAACAGATTCTGCCTGGCCTTGATCCTCCTGCTGGTGACGCCTTTTGCCGCGGCCGCCGAAGAGGACGAAATGAAGGGCTTTATCGTCGACGACACCATCTCGCACATCGGCCACGAGTTTTATTACGCATTCAGTGAACGCCTGCGTGCCACCAGCCCCATGGATTTCAACCTGGTGGTCCGCGAACGACCTTCCGCACGCTGGGGCAGCCTGGTGACGGTGGAGTATCAACAGCGTTTGGTTTATCGGCGCTTCCTGCCGCCGAACACCGTGGATCTCAAGGAGGAGGCCTACGACGCCGCCGACTGGGTTCGCGGGCAGATCGTCAAACGCAAGCTGGAAGCCTTGTTGCAGGACACCACGGACCTTGAGAGGGACGAATTATGAAAACGAAAACGTTCATGCCGCGCCCCGGGCTGTCATTGGCCGGAATCTGGTTGCTCGGGTTCGCCAGTGGCGGCCTGGTCCAGGCCACGGAGCTGGTCTACACGCCAATCAACCCGTCGTTCGGCGGCAACCCGTTGAACGGAACCTGGCTGCTCAACAATGCCCAGGCGCAAAACGACTACGACGATCCGGACTTGAAAGACCGCGCCTCGATAGCCGGGACTTCTGCCCTTGAGCGCTTCAGCAGTCAGTTGCAATCGCGGTTGTTGGGGCAGTTGCTGGACAACATCTCCACCGGCAACACGGGGAGCCTGTCCACCGACGCTTTTATTGTCAACGTTATCGACGACTCCGGCGCACTGACTATTGAAGTGACCGACCGAGCGACCGGTGAAGTTTCGGAAATCCAGGTGAATGGCCTGGCCCCTTGAAGGGGCGTTGGGTCGACGGGGAGTTAAGGACATGAAAAAGATAATTGTGTTAGGGATGCTGTTGGCGGCCTTACAGGGTTGCAGTCGGCGGGAGCCGATGTCGGCCGAACAGGACACCGAAACCCCGACGCTGACCCCTCGGGCGTCGACGTATTACGACTTGCTCAATCTGCCGCGACCCAAGGGCCGTTTGATGGCAGTGGTGTATGGTTTTCGCGATCAGACCGGACAGTACAAACCGACGCCGGCCAGCTCCTTTTCAACCAGCGTGACCCAGGGCGCGGCGAGCATGCTGATGGATGCCATGCAGGCGAGTGGCTGGTTCGTGGTGCTGGAGCGTGAAGGGCTGCAGAACTTGCTGACCGAACGCAAAATCATTCGCGCCTCGCAAAAGAAACCGAATACTCCGGTGAACATCCAGTCTGAACTGCCACCGCTGCAAGCCGCGAACATGATGCTCGAGGGCGGGATCATTGCGTACGACACCAACGTGCGCAGCGGCGGGGAAGGGGCACGCTACCTGGGCATCGACATTTCCCGCGAGTATCGGGTGGATCAGGTCACGGTGAACCTGCGGGCGGTGGATGTGCGCAGCGGGCAGGTGTTGGCGAACGTGATGACCAGCAAGACCATCTACTCCGTGGGCCGCAGTGCCGGGGTGTTCAAGTTTATCGAGTTCAAGAAGTTGCTTGAGGCTGAGGTGGGTTACACCACGAACGAACCTGCGCAGTTGTGTGTGTTGTCGGCGATCGAATCGGCAGTTGGGCATTTGCTGTCGCAGGGGATTGAACGCAAGATGTGGCAGGGCGCCGGGGATATTTCTGCGCCG
>DQGF01000195.1:8001-8158 GCA_003525045.1 Pseudomonas sp.
AGGCAGGTCGCCGGGGATATTTCTGCGCCGGCGCAGAACGAGACGCTGGATCGGTATTTGTCGCAGAACCGGGTTGTGCCTGAGGGTGAGGAAGAGTGAACCGAGGGGGCCTTCGGGCCTCCTGTGGCTCCGGATCCTGGCGGCCTTATAGCCGACC
>DQGF01000190.1:0-3315 GCA_003525045.1 Pseudomonas sp.
TCGCACCTGCGGGATTGCGGTGTCATTCGGCCGGCCTCGCACCTGTAGGAGCGAGGCTTGCCCGCGAAGGTGCCAGCAGCCGCAGCGAACGTTTCAGCCTCTGTGAATACAAGAGGCAGCCTCAATATATGACAGATTTCCAATCCCTCATTCCAGGCTCACCATAGCCCCATGAACACACTCGCCTCGTTCTACCAAAACCTCGGTCTGACCCTTTCCTTGCTGGTCATCGCCACCTTCCTGCTGGCCGGCATGATCAAGGGGATCATCGGCCTCGGCCTGCCAACCATCGCCATGGGCCTGTTGGGTCTGGCTATGGCGCCGTCGCAGGCTGCGGCGCTGTTGATCATTCCCGCGACCCTCACCAACGTCTGGCAATTGGCTTTCGGCGGGCATTTACTGAAGCTGGCCAAAAGGCTGTGGCCGATGTTGCTGGCGATCTTCATCGGCACCGGTGCCGGTACGGTGTGGATCGGCATGGCGGGTGGTCACTGGGTCGTGCGGGGGCTGGGGGCGGCGTTGTTGCTGTACGCCTTGAGCGGGTTGTGCCTGCCGACCCTGCACGTGGATGGTCGCAGCGAGCGCTGGCTTGCTCCGCTCTGCGGCGTGCTGACAGGCGTCATCACTTCAGCCACCGGTGTCTTCGTGATTCCCGCTGTGCCTTATTTGCAGGCGCTGGGCTTGAGCAAGGATGAACTGGTGCAGGCGCTGGGCCTGTCATTCACCGTCTCGACCCTGGCCCTGGCCGCCGGCCTGTCATGGCGCGGCGCCCTCGGCGGTGGCGAGTTGAGTGCGTCGTTGCTGGCACTGATCCCGGCGGTGCTCGGCATGTTGCTGGGGCAATGGCTGCGCCAGCGGATCAGTGCCGTGCTGTTCAAACGCGTGTTCTTCATCGGCCTCGGCTTGCTCGGCGGCCATTTGCTGATCAGCGGGTAGCGGACGACGGGCTGAGCATGTCGATGGCGCGGATTTCGAAGTCCCGTTCCAGGTACTCATCGCGCTGCTCAAGAAACTGCTTCATGTGCGGCAGGTTCGAGTGCACGTCCAGATGGGCCTGGGACTGCCAGATCTCATAGAAGATAAACAGCGTCGAGTCCTGCTTGTCTCGCAGCATGTGGTACTCGATGCAGCCTGGCTCGGCGCGGCTCGCTTCTACATAGCGGCTGAAAAACGCTTCGAAGGCGTCGGATTTTTCCGGGCGGGTCTTGGCGTGCAGGATGAAGCCTTGCATTTCACTCATCAAAAAGCTCCTCAAGTAACAATCGACGCAAGTCTACGGCAACAATCTCCTGTTGATTCGTGCTTGTAGGTCAAATGAATTGTGCTGATTCAGGGCTTATTCCGCGCGAGGCGGATGATTAACCTGCGCCCATCAATTTTCTGACCCTTGCGAGATTCCTCATGAAAAAAGTCCTGTTGCTCAATGGCGGCAAAAAGTTCGCCCACTCTGATGGCCGCTACAACACCACCCTGCACGACGCCGCGCTGAGCGCGCTGGATCGCGGTGGTATGGATGTGAAAGCCACCTTCATCGACGAGGGGTACGACGTGGCCGAAGAAGTCGCCAAATTCCTCTGGGCTGATGTGATTATTTATCAGATGCCGGGCTGGTGGATGGGCGCGCCGTGGACCGTCAAGAAGTACATCGACGAAGTCTTCACCGAAGGTCATGGCAGCCTCTATGCCAGCGACGGCCGCACCCGTTCCGACGCCTCGCAGAAATACGGCAGCGGCGGTCTGGTGCAGGGCAAGCAATACATGCTGTCGCTGACCTGGAACGCGCCGCAGCAAGCGTTCGACGACCCCAGCGACTTCTTCGAAGCCAAGGGCGTGGACGCGGTGTACTTCCCGTTCCACAAGGCCAACGAATTCCTCGGCATGACCGGCTTGCCGACCTTCCTGTGCGTTGACGTGATGAAGCGCCCGAATATCGAAGCCGATGTGGTGCGTTACGAGCAGCATTTGACTGAGGTGTTTGGCCTCAAGGCTTAAGGCTCGGCTACTATCGATACATGAAGCGCGCACTGATCCGTGGCGAGGGAGCTTGCTCCCGCTCGGCGGCGTAGCCGTCGTAAAACCAGCCGACGCGGTCTCCTGAACCAGCGCATTTGCTGGTTTTGGGTCCGCTTCGCGCACCAGCGGGACGATGCGGCGCCCCGACAAGCTCCCTCGCCACGTCAGATTTCCTCTGCAAAGTAGAACTGCGCAGGTCTATCGATAAGGAACACACGTGAAAGCCAGGTCCGATGAATTGCAGATTTTCGTCTGCGTGATTGAGTGCGGGTCGATTTCCGCGGCCGCCGAGCAGGTCGGGCAAACGCCTTCGGCGGTCAGTCGCACCTTGTCGCGTCTGGAGGCCAAGCTCGATACCACGCTGATCAACCGCACCACGCGGCGCATGGATCTGACCGAGGAGGGCAAGTACTTCTTCGAGCATGCCAAGCTGATTCTCGATCAGATGGACGAACTTGAAGAGCGCCTTTCCTCACGCCAGCAAACCCCGTCCGGGCGTCTGCGGATCAACGCTGCATCGCCGTTCATGCTGCATGCCATCGTGCCGTACATCGATGAGTTCCGCAGTCTCTATCCGGACATCCAGCTCGAACTCAACAGCAACGACCTGATCATCGACCTGCTCGAGCAAAGCACCGACATCGCCATCCGCATCGGCACGTTGGCCGACTCGACCTTGCACGCCCGCTCCCTGGGATGCAGCCCGTTGCACATCGTTGCCAGCCCGGCTTACCTTGAACAACACGGCGTACCGGCTGAAGTGGCGGATTTGTCCGGGCATTCGCTGCTCGGGTTTACCCATAACGAAGGCCTCAACCAGTGGCCGCTGCGCTATGTGCACGGTGACCGCTGGCCGATTCAGGCATCGATCAGCGCCTCAAGCGGCGAGACGATCCGGCACCTGGCGCTGGAAGGCCAAGGCATCGCCAGCCTGTCGCATTTCATGACGATCGAGGACATCCGCGCCGGGCGTCTGCAGGTGCTGCTGGCAGAATTCAATAGCGGTTATCGCCAACCGATCAATGCGGTGTACTACCGCAACTCGCAACTGGCCCTGCGGATTCAGTGCTTCCTGGACTTCATCCAGGGCAAGTTGGCGGCTTACGCGACAGCGGACTTCAAGGGCTGATTCGTGATCCCTGCGCAAGGGTGAATTGGGCAACGTTGTCTGTTTCCCCAGGCATCGCTCCTCGATACTGGCTGCATCACATACCAACGCAGGGAGTTTCTCCATGAACGTATTCGTTACCGGCGCTGCCGGTTTTATCGGCGGCTCCATCGCCACCGGTCTGGTCCGGGCAG
>DQGF01000190.1:3613-4100 GCA_003525045.1 Pseudomonas sp.
TGGTCCGGGCAGGTCACAAGGTTACCGGTCTGGTGCGCAGCACCGAACAAGCCAATGAACTGAGCGCACTGGGCATCACCCCGGTGATCGGCACGCTTGACGACAGCGCACTACTGGCCGAACAGGCCCGTGCGGCCGATGCCGTCATCAATGCCGCCAGCAGCGACCATCGCGCTGCGGTGGAAGCCCTGCTCGACGCGCTGCGCGGCACCCACAAGGTGTTCCTGCACACCAGCGGTTCAAGCATCGTCGGTGACGCGTCGGGTGGTAAATCCAGCGACGTCGTGTATTACGAAGACAGCCTGCCGGAGCCGACTGTCGACAAGGCTGCTCGCGTGGCCATCGATAACCTGATCCTCGCCGCCGCCAAGGATGGGGTGAACGCAGCTGTGATCTGCAACACCCTGATCTATGGCCATAGCCTGGGCGTCAATCGCGACAGCGTGCAGTTGCCGCGTTTGCTGAAACAGGCGCGCAAAAGTGGTGT
>DQGF01000190.1:4399-4639 GCA_003525045.1 Pseudomonas sp.
AAACAGGCGCGCAAAAGTGGTGTGGTGCGGCATGTCGGCCCGGGTCAGAACATCTGGTCCAACGTGCACATCGAAGACGTGGTGTCCCTGTACCTGCTGGCGCTGAGCAAAAACGTACCGGGCACGTTCTACTTTGTCGAAAGCGGGGAGGCGTCGTTCATCGACATGACCACGGCGATCGCCGAAGCGCTCAAGCTGGGTGCACCACAAGACTGGCCGCTGAAAGAGGCCGAAGCCGAG
>DQGF01000190.1:4945-5068 GCA_003525045.1 Pseudomonas sp.
GGGGTTATGAAATGGCCAACTATGGTTTGGGCTCCAACAGCCGGGTTCGCGGCAAGCATGCGCGGGAGTTGCTGGGCTGGGTGCCGAAGCGGAATTCGGTGGTTGAATGGATTCGGGATGAGA
>DQGF01000031.1:0-829 GCA_003525045.1 Pseudomonas sp.
CTTCGGCGTCGGTGCCATGGTTACGATAGGTGGCATTGTCTACATCACCGCCGGTGTAACCCACCCGCGTGGACAGCACACCGTCTTGGCGCCTGATCAGATCCTGCATACCCCAGAAACATCCGCCAGCCAGAACGGCCTTCTCAGTTCGCGTCGTCATTTTGCGGTCCTTCTCAGTGAATTGGCCCTATCAACATACCGGCCGGAATGGTCTTGCCAGACCGTCGAGTATTTACTTGAGTCTGGTGAACGTCAATTTCATCCTTGGCGGCCTTGCCATAGTATTTTTGCTTCCAGCCGTTCATTGCTATGAAGGAAATCGGTCTAAAAATCGCGGCCACCGCTACGAGCTTTTTGCTACTCTGAAGTTGTAGGTGAAGACGCAGACTGATGCGCAAAGCGGATAGCGAGGAAACGTGGGGCGCGTTCCGAAGGGTACACGGTTAGAAAGATCTCCGCGCTGAGATCCAGCCCTTATGCCGTGTGAAGCAGGAGAGCACAAAACTCTTCTGTCAGAAGCCTGATAAACCTTGTAAGCCAGAGACCAGCGCTGGCCACCTACTCAACTTTCACTATCCAAGCCCGCCTTGTGCGGGCTTTTTCATGGGTGCGCCGGATGGCGTATTTGATCTCCATCGGGAAGGACGCGCGTCACTTTAGCGGCCTGTTGAGGTGAGTAAAACAACAGCATCCACTCTTTTGGCAAACGGATTTCATGTATCGTCAGCCCCCAAGGATTGTGCTGCCCTCAGGAAGATGGCCTATGTTGACCACCCAACGCTTGATCGAAATCGCAATGACCAATCCGGCCAACGCCGAGATTGCCCGC
>DQGF01000031.1:1153-2730 GCA_003525045.1 Pseudomonas sp.
GCCCGCCGCTTGCCTTCACTCGGCCTGAACCAATGCATGCTGACCGCAGGCTGTCTGTTCCAGGCGGTCTGGAATCATCAATCCGAGCGTCCCGCCGCCTGGGGCATCAAGGATTACGACGTTTTTTACTTTGATGAAGACGTCTCGTGGGAGGCGGAAAACGAAGTCATCGATGTCGCGCGTCAGCTCTTTCATGACCTTGACGTGAACCTCGAGATCAAGAACCAGGCGCGGGTTCACCTTTGGTACGCCCAGCGGTTCGGCAAGGCTTATCCCAGGCTTCAATCGGCCAAGGATGGGATTGATCGGTACCTGGTTGCGGGGACGTGCATCGGGTTGGATGTACTGACGGGCGAGGTGTATGCGCCGTACGGTTTGAGCGATGTCGAAGAAGGGCTGTTGCGGATCAATCCGCTCAATCCTCAACCCGATTTATTCGAACAGAAGGCCCTGAGTTATCAGATCCGCTGGCCTTGGCTGAAAATCGTCGGCGGTGAAGATTCTTCTGTTTTTAAATGAACAAAGGGGGCGAGTCTCAAATAGTACAACCTGGCACGGGTTGAGAAAAAACGAACTTGCAGGGCGAGCTTTTCTCCAAGTAAAGAAGCCGGACGCTGCTCCGGACTTGGGGAGAAGAAAGCGCAAATGAACAAATCGATCAGCGCCAGCGATCTCGGTATTCATCTGAAGGATGAAGACGAAAGCGCCTTGTTCAAATGGTTTATCGCCAGCTTCCTGATGGGCAAGCGCATCCAGGCTGAAATCGCGGCGCAAGCCTACCGCGTCATCGTTGAAAAACACGGGCGCGATACCGCGCGCAAACTTGGCGGCTGCAGCCATCGGCAACTGGTTTCAATGCTGGGTGAAGCCCATTACGTGCGCTACGACGAGACCACCGCGACTCGCCTGTTGAACCTGTGCAAGAAACTCAGCGATGAATACGCCGGTAAGATTGGTCACATTCACGCGGCCAGCGAGAATCGCCATGCCTTTGAACAGCGCTTGCGCGAATTCGACGGGGTAGGGCCCAAGACCGTGGAGATCTTCATGCGCGATGCTGCGGCGGTGCTCTATTGAACGAGGCGAATCAAATCGCGCCGGTGTATGTCGGTTGTGCCGGCTGGAGCCTGCCCCGAGAACACTGGCCGATGTTTCCTGAACACGGCACGCATCTGCAGCGCTATGCCGCGCAACTTACGGCCGTGGAAATCAACAGTTCGTTTTATCGCCCGCATCGGTCGCAGACTTATTGGCGCTGGGCACAGTCGGTACCGGCACCGTTTCGGTTTTCGGTGAAGATGCCCAAGCTCATTACCCATGTCCAGCGCTTGCAAGGCTGTGAGCTGTTGCTGGACGAGTTTTTGTTCCAGTGCACGGTGCTGGGTGATTCCTTGGGTTGTCTGCTGGTGCAGTTGCCGCCGTCGCTGGCTTATGACGAAAACATTGCTGCGGCGTTTTTCCTGGCGCTGCGGCAACGTTACGCCGGATCGGTGGTGCTTGAACCACGGCATGAAAGCTGGCTGGACGCGCAAGCTTTATTGATCGAGCTGCGAATAGGGCGGGTTGCTGCCGATCCG
>DQGF01000031.1:3041-3343 GCA_003525045.1 Pseudomonas sp.
ATCCGTCGCCCATTACCGGGGGCGACACGCCGGGCGGTTGGTCGGGGATTCATTACTGGCGCTGGCACGGCTCGCCGCGCATTTATTACAGCGACTACGACCTGAGCCGATTGGAGGCGCTGGCTCGGCAGGTACAAGACCCGGCGCACGCGGGCATACCCACCTGGTGCATCTTCGATAACACCGCGAGCGGGTTTGCGGTGGCCAACGCGCTCACCCTGCAAGCACTTCTGGGCCGCGTGGCCTAGCTGTGAAAAGCCGGGGATCAGGGTTGGCTGTGCGGGCCTCATCGCTGCATAGGT
>DQGF01000108.1:0-172 GCA_003525045.1 Pseudomonas sp.
GTGATCGGCGTGCCGGACGAGCGGTCGGGGGAGGCGGTGAAGCTGTTTGTGGTGGCCCGGGAAACGGGGGTCAGCCTTGAAGAGCTCAAGGCCTACTGCAAGGAAAACTTCACGGCGTACAAAGTGCCCAAGCACATCGTGTTGCGTGAATCGTTGCCGATGACGCCGGTGG
>DQGF01000108.1:523-7207 GCA_003525045.1 Pseudomonas sp.
TGAATGGCCGCGCTTCGCGCGTTCGAGGGCAAGCCTCGCTCCTACGGGGGGTGGGGTCATTGATCGGTTTTGGGGACACCAAACTGCCTGGTCGTTGAATGGCCGCGCTTCGCGCGTTCGCGGGCAAGCCTCGCTCCTACGGGGGCGGGGTCGTTTCCGGTTTTGTGGACGACCCCAAATCTGTAGGAGCGAGGCTTGCCCGCGAAGCTTCTAAGGGGTCGAAAGCCCCATTTTCAGGGTCTTTCAAGGTGATGTAGAATTTTTGCTCTAAAAGTGACTATTGAATGCTCAAGAGTCACAAATGTGACTGTAGAGACCGCTTTTGGCTCTAGTCGACCCCTGGCAAAGCTGCTACTCTCGGCCCGCTTTGTGACTTCTCGGCCTAAGAAAAAAGCCAGACTCACCAACAAATAGACACCAAAAACACACACCAATAATAATCGCATCAAATGCGGTGATGAATTCGCGTTGCTGAGGAGTGGGCTTCCATGATCGAAGACTTTTGGAAGGATAAGTACCCTGCCGGGATTGCTGTCGAGATCAATCCAGATGAGTATCCGAATATTCAGGCGGTGTTGAAGCAGTCCTGCCAGCGCTTTGCCAACAAACCGGCGTTCAGCAACCTGGGCAAGACAATCACTTACGGTGAACTCTACGAATTGTCCGGTGCCTTCGCCGCGTACCTGCTACAGCATACCGACTTGCAGCCGGGCGATCGAATCGCCGTGCAACTGCCCAACGTCTTGCAGTACCCGGTCGCCGTCTTCGGTGCCATCCGCGCCGGGCTGATCGTGGTCAACACCAACCCGCTGTACACCGCGCGGGAGATGGAACACCAATTCAACGACTCCGGTGCCAAGGCCCTGGTCTGCCTGGCCAACATGGCGCACCTGGCCCAGACCGTCGTGCCGAAAACCGGCGTCAAGCACGTGATCGTCACCGAAGTGGCCGATCTGTTGCCACCGCTCAAGCGTCTGCTGGTCAACAGTGTCATTAAGTACGTGAAGAAAATGGTCCCGGCGTATCACTTGCCCAAGGCCATCAAGTTCAACGACGTGCTGAGCAAGGGCCACGGCCAGCCAGTAGCGGAAGCCAACCCGGCCAGCAGCGACGTCGCGGTGTTGCAATACACCGGCGGCACGACCGGCGTAGCCAAGGGCGCAATGCTGACCCATCGCAACCTGGTGGCGAACATGCTGCAGTGCAAGGCGCTGATGGGGTCCAACCTCAATGAAGGCTGCGAGATCCTGATCACGCCGCTGCCGCTGTATCACATCTATGCCTTCACCTTCCATTGCATGGCGATGATGCTGATCGGTAACCACAACATCCTCATCAGCAACCCGCGCGACCTGACGGCGATGGTCAAGGAACTGTCGAAGTGGAAGTTCAGCGGCTTCGTCGGCCTGAATACGCTGTTCGTCGCCCTGTGCAACAACGAAGGCTTCCGCAAACTGGATTTCTCTGCACTGAAAATCACTCTGTCCGGCGGCATGGCCCTGCAGTTGGCGGCGGCCGAGCGCTGGAAAGCGGTTACCGGTTGCGCCATCTGCGAAGGTTACGGCATGACCGAAACCAGTCCGGTGGCCACGGTCAATCCAATCCAGAACATCCAGATCGGCACCATCGGCATCCCGGTGCCGTCGACCTTGTGCAAAATCATCGACGACGCCGGCGTTGAACAGCCGTTGGGCGAAATCGGCGAATTGTGCGTCAAAGGTCCGCAAGTCATGAAAGGCTACTGGCAGCGTCAGGAAGCCACCGATGAAATCCTCGACAGCGAAGGCTGGTTGAAGACCGGTGACATTGCGCTGATCCAGCCTGATGGCTACATGCGCATCGTCGATCGCAAGAAAGACATGATCCTGGTTTCCGGTTTCAACGTGTATCCGAACGAGCTCGAAGATGTTCTGGCGACCCTGCCGGGCGTGCTGCAATGCGCGGCTATCGGCGTGCCGGACGAGAAATCGGGCGAGGCGATCAAGATCTTCATCGTCGCCAAGCCGGGCGTGACCCTGACCAAGGAGCAGGTGATGGAGCACATGCGCGCCAATGTCACCGGCTACAAGGTCCCGCGTTCCGTGGAGTTCCGCGATGCGCTGCCAACCACCAACGTCGGCAAGATTCTGCGCCGTGAGTTGCGCGATGAAGAGCTGAAGAAGCTCGCTGCGAAGAAGGTCAGCGCGTAACAAACAAAAGCCCCGCAGATGCGGGGCTTTTGTTTGCCTGAGAGGAAAAGTTCAGCGCCTGTCAGACCGCTTTCGCGAGCAGGCTCGCTCCCACATGTGACCGCATTCTTACTGGAGGAACTCGGTCGACTGTGGGTGCGAGCCTGCTCGCGAAGCTTTTTGCTGTCAGAGGCGGAACTGCGCGAAATTGACGTTGGTACCCGCCGGGCGCATGTCCTGCAGGTACGAATCCTTGTCGGCGCTCAGTTCCAGGCTCAACGCAGCCTTGCGCTTGCCCTGGTTGCGCACCACCAGGCCTTCGAGCTTCTCGCGCAGGAACACCGTCGGCACTTTCAGGTGCAGCAGTTCGTCGGTTTCCGGGGTGTGCATCAGCAGGTGAACCCATTCGTACTGACCAATGGCCAGGCGCGCCACCGGGATATCGAACCACCAGATGTTGCGGTTGCGGTTCAATTCGGTGAAATGGCAGTTGTTAACGCCAAGCACAGCACCGCCAAGTTCCTGGTTTCTGCGGGCAATGGCCTGCTTTTTATCGAGTTTCATAACATTCCTACGGGATTGGATCTTCAGCGTCATGGCCTGAATACGTTGCGCATTCTCGGGGGTTGATCGGCAAACATAAAGCCCAACCTGCACTGAACGAAGAAATGTCGCGGTGAAAATAAATGAAACTCCGTGCAAACGACCCCGGTCAATCTTTGTGTAACTACTTTCCCCGTTCAATTGTTCACAGGAGAAATACCATGGGCAGCACTGGCGATAAAGTAAAAGGCATGGCCAACGAAGCCGCCGGCAACGTCAAGCAAGGCGTCGGCAAAGCGACTGACAACACCAAACTGCAAACCGAAGGCAAAGTGCAGGAAAAGAAAGGCGAAGCGCAGCAAGCAGTAGGCAAAGCCAAGGACGCGATCAAAAAAGGCATCGACAAGGCTTGATTCGGCCTTTGACGACTATCAGGAACGGCCATCCGCGGATGGCCGTTTTTGTGTCAGCCTGAACTTGAGCCTGAAAATTGTTTCAAAGTCGCCAAGTAGGCTACTTTGATGTAGAAAACGGCCCCTGAGTCGCCACGACTTCACCAATTTAGCGGCGAAAGGAGACGCTTATGATTTTCCCGGACATGAAAGGTCTGCCCATCCACCGTGTGATGGTGCGCACGGTCACCGAGTTCGTCGACGACGAGATGTCGACTTATGCCTCGGCGCTGGCCTATCAAATGCTGTTCTCACTGTTCCCCTTCATCCTGTTCCTGATCGCCCTGATCGGCTTCCTGCACCTGCCGGACTTCTTCTCCTGGCTACGCCTGCAATCGGAACTGGTCCTGCCGCCCCAGGCGCTGGAACAGGTGAACCCGGTCATTGACCAACTCCAGCAGTCCAAGGGTGGTTTGCTGTCGGTCGGTATCGTGATCGCGCTATGGACCGCATCCGCTGGCGTGCGATTGATGATGAGTGCGATGAACGCCGCCTACGATGTGGTTGAAGGCCGTCCGGCGTGGAAGCGTTTCCCGCTGTCGATTATCTACACCATTGGCATCGCCGGCATGCTGTTGATCGCCGCCGCGTTGATGGTGCTCGGGCCGCAGGTGATGGGCTGGATCGCTTCGCAGGTCGGCGTGGAGGAATTCATCGTCACGGTGTGGACCATCGTCCGCTGGCCGGTGGTCGTGATCCTGCTGATGGTGGCGGTGGCGCTGATTTATTACGTCATGCCCGACGTTAAACAGGAGTTTCGCTTTATCACGCCTGGTTCGGTGCTGGCGGTGGTGGTGTGGATCCTTGCCTCGGTGGGCTTCGGTCTGTACGTCAAAACATTCGCCGACTACAACGCCATGTATGGCAGTATCGGCGCGATCATCGTGCTGTTGCTGTACTTCTATATTTCCGCCGCCGTGCTGTTGCTCGGTGCTGAAATGAATGCGGTGATCGAACACATGTCGGCTGAAGGAAAAAATGCTGGCGAAAAGGTAGCCGGCGAGCCGGAACCCAAACACCATGTTTCGGGACTGGGTCGGGATCACTCGATCAAGCCGAGCACTGACGAAGTCACCAAATGATCCGTGAAATTCTGAAAATGGGCGACGAGCGCCTGCTGCGTATTGCCCCGCCGGTACCGGCAGAAATGTTCGACAGCCCCGAGTTGTGGCAACTGATCGACGACATGTTCCAGACCATGGAAAGCGTCGGCGGCGTCGGTCTGGCGGCGCCGCAGATCGGCGTCGACCTGCAACTGGTGATCTTCGGTTTCGAGCACAGCGAACGCTACCCGGACGCCGAAGCGGTGCCGCAGACCATTCTGATCAACCCGCTGATCACGCCGTTGAGCCCGATCCTCGAAGAGGGATTCGAAGGTTGCCTGTCAGTGCCCGGCATGCGCGGCGCAGTGGATCGTTATCAGCAGATTCGTTACGAGGGTTTCGATCCCAAGGGCCAGCCGATCGTGCGTATTGCCGAGGGCTTCCATGCGCGGGTGGTGCAGCATGAATGCGATCACTTGATCGGCCGGTTGTATCCGTCGCGCATTACCGATTTCAGCAAGTTCGGGTTTACCGAAGTGATGTTTCCGGAGCTTGATCCCAACGCCGACGACTAATTTGAAAACACCACAAACCCCTGTGGGAGCGAGCCTGCTCGCGAAAGCGGTGGGTCATTCAATGATGATGTCGAATGACACGCCGCCTTCGCCGGCAAGCCGGTCTCGCTCCCACAGGGGATCTCCATGGGTCTTTAGTGCATCACTTCGCCGGTTTAACGAACCGTAACGTCATCCGGTCCGACTCACCGATTGCCACATACTTCGCTCGATCCTTCTCCCCCAGCGTCAACGTCGGCGGCAAGGTCCAGACCCCTTCCGGGTAATCCTTGCTGTCCTTCGGATTGGCATTGATCTCGCTCTGCCCCTCAAGCTTGAAACCCGCATCGGTAGCCAACTTCACCACGTAGGCAGTGGGCAGGTAACCGCTGTGCTTGATGTCTTCCAGCGACGCATCGTCCTTGGCCCGATGATCGACCAAGCCGAGCACGCCGCCCGGTTTCAGTACGTTGAAAAACGCCTCGAATGTCTGCGGTGCGGTATTGGCCAGCACCCAGTTGTGCACGTTGCGAAAGGTCAGCACGGTGTCCGCGGAACCGGGTTTGCCGAATACCGGAGCCTTTGGGTCGAACTCCAGCACCTGGGCCTTGGCGTATTGCGCAGGATTGGCTGCGAATTTTTGCTTCAGCTTCTCCTCGTTCTTGCGCGCGTAGTCACTGACCGTCGGCGCCTGAACGGCGGCGATATAGTGCCCGTGGTCCTTGAGCAGTGGCGCCAGCAGTTCGCTGTACCAACCGTTGCCGGGGGTGATTTCAATGACCGTCTGCTCCGGTGCCAGACCAAAGAACTGCAGGCTTTGCTGCGGATGACGATAGCCGTCGCGCGCCACGTTCTCCGGGGCGCGCCAGGGGCCGGCCAGCACGTTGGTGTATTGTTCGGCGGACACAGGTGCTCCAGCGGCGTGGCCGAAGGCGGGGGCGAGGAGGGCGGTAAGCGTCAATGCCAGAAGGGCGGGTTTCATGGAGCGTCCCTGAGAAGTCGAAGTCGACCCCGAGGCTAGCACGCAGCAATCACCGGCCGATCACACATTATCGCTGATCGACCTCACCAACGGTTCTAAGCCCATGGCGATCATCGGCTTGCTGCGGGCGTAGCGGCTCAGGCGTTCAGCCATCGAGTAGGGCAGGGGCGGGTCGAAGGTAAAGCCGCGACGCTCGTAAAAGCCGCGCAAGTCCGGATGACAAAAGAGCCACACCGGCCCTTCGAGGTCCTTGATGGCCTGAGCGATCAATGCCGCGGCGATTCCCTGTTCGCGGCAGGCCGGGTCGACAAACAAACCCGTCAGCCAATGCCCGTCCGCCACCGGGCGCAAACACAGTGCACCAATGATCTCGTCGCGTCTGGCGACCCAGAGCTGAGCATCGCGGACCGCTTTCATCGACGATTGATGGGCACGATAGAACTTGTTCATCAATGGCCATAATGGCTCGGCGAGCAAGGTGTACTGGGTGTTGGGCATGGTCTTCGACTGTCGGTGCGCAAAGTGGGCGATTATAAAAGAACGCGGGCGCGGGGATAGGTGTATACCTGATCTCACATCCCGTATGAGTGGAGTACGTATCATGGCCAAAGGCATGGATTCAAAAAAAGCGGCAAAGAAGAAACCGGCGAAAACCGCCGATGAAAAGCGCGCGGACAAGAAGGCCAAGAAGGTGGATGTGTTCGGTCATTGATCCCGCGACAAGGGAGCCCGGTCCTCGGGCTCCTGCTGCTCGTCTAACGAAATAACCAAATAATCTGCAAGATTCCCTGCGCCATTGCACAGAAGGGGACCGGTCCCCGATCTGAGCAACGCCATGCCCCATTACTTCGATAACGTCCACCGTGAAGAAATCGACACCCTGCGCCAACGCCTGACCGTTCGCACCGAGTGGCCGACCTGGTTGCTGCTGATCGGCGTGTA